>NZ_JAAAJC010000002.1:417506-472564 GCF_009900715.1 Halococcus salsus | reverse complement strand
TGAGTGGAACGAACGAGCGAGGAGCGCAGTCGGCTGGGGAGGCTCGTGGCTGTCGCGGGGCGGTGGCGGTGCGGTCTCTCGTTTGCACCAGCGTTCGGAATCGGCTCCGTAGTTATTCGAAAATCAACTCCGACTTGAATTGTTTCACGAACCCTCGCTTATCGGGCTAGCAGTTCGGCTCTGAGTTCCTGCGGCCCATCGACCACCACGTCCGCCGCCGAGAGGTCGAGGGTCCGGTCGCTCCCGCCGCGATAGCCGATGCAGGTCGTCCCGGCGGCCGTGGCCGAGGCGACCCCGTTGGTCGAGTCCTCGACCGCGACACAGTCGGCGGGGTCGACGCCCACCGCCTCGGCAGCGTGGCGGTAGATGTGGGGCTCGGGTTTGCCGGGGCCGTCGATCACCTCGGCCGAGACCGTCGCGTCGAAGCCCGCGAGGTCGAAGCGCTCGCGGACCATCTCGATCCACTCGGGCGGCGAGGAGGTCACGATCGCGGTCCGAACCCCGCGGTCCCGGAGCGTGCCACAGAGGTCGCGAAAGCCGTCCATGAGGTCGGCGCGTTCGGTGTAGAGCTCCGCGGCGCACTCCTCGTAGATCTCCTGGAGTTCGTCCGTGCCGACCGCCGCGTCGTAGTTCTCGGTGAGGTACTCGGCGATCTCCTTATAGTTCATCCCGGTGATCTCGCCGGGATCGAGCCCCGAGACCTCCGCCGCGGGAAGGATCCGCTCCTCCTCGTACTCGGCCCAGTAGCGTTCGGAGTCGACGATGACGCCGTCCATGTCGAACAGCACCGCGCGGAGTTCGGTCATCGACCGGCCGGAGGTGGCCGGCCGGAAAGTGGGTTCCGGTGTCGACAAGGGTCTTCCCGGTCGCGCACCGAGCCTCGACGGATGGCCACCCACGAGAACGCGGGCTTCCGTCGGCTCTTCGCCGGTGACGGGCTCACTTTCGGCACCGGCTTTCCGTTGACCGGGGTCAACGAGTCCGCTCCGCCGGTCGCGGACGAACTCGCGCTCGCCGAACGCGCCGAGGCGCTCGGTTTCGACGGGCTCTGGGTGCGCGACGTCCCGACCTATTGGCCGAAATTCCGCGACGCGGGCCAGACCTACGACCCGTGGGTCTGGCTCGGGCAGGTCGCCGCCCGAACGGACGACATCGCGCTCGGCACCGCGAGCGTCGTCCTCACCCTCAGACACCCGCTTCACGTCGCGAAGTCCGCCGCGACGGTCGACCGGCTTTCCGATGGACGGCTGGTGCTCGGCGTCGCGACCGGTGACCGCCCACCCGAATTCGCCGCCTTCGACGTCGACACGGACGACCGCGCGGCGCTGTTTCAGGAGGGTACCGACCTCCTCCGCGCCGCGTGGGGCGAGTCGTTCCCCGAACGCGAGACCCGGTGGGGAGTGCTCGACGGCGACCTCGACGTGACGCCGAAGCCCGTCGCGGGGTCGATACCGCTGCTCCCGACCGGCAACGCGCGCCAGTCCGTCGAGTGGATCGGTGCGCACGGCGACGGCTGGCTGTTCTATCACCTCCCCGAGGCCACCCTCGAAAGCTACCTCGAAACCTGGCGCGAGCAGGGTGGACAAAAGCCGTTCGTGATGGTCGTCACGGCCGAGATCGCCGACGACCCCGAAGCGGGTCCCGAACCCGTCAATCAGGGCTTTCGCGCCGGGCGCGAGTGGTTCGTCGAGTACTTCCGCAACCTCGAATCGAAGGGGGTCGACCACGTCCTCGTCGGCGGCGTCGGCGACGACCCCGAGCGCTGGTTGACGCGCTTCGCCGGCGTGATCGAGCGGGTTCGAGTTTAAGTACGGGAACGCGACCACCCCTCGTATGCCCCACGCTATCCGGGTCTTCGCCGGCGACTGCACCGTCACCACGACGGGCTCCCGGGAGAGCGACCTCCGTGGCGAGGTCGTCGTCCTCCTCAAACCCGACAACACCGTGCTGGTCCACGACCGCGACGGCTACCAGCCCGTCGCGTGGCTCACGCGCCCCGAGAGCCTGGTCTACGACGGAACCGCTGACGGAGCGTTCTCGCTCACCGCCGTCGACGACGACTCGCGGCTCGACATCACTGCGAACGAGGAGTACGGCCTCGGGCGGTATCCCGCCTCCCGCGCGGGGACGCCCGTGGGAACCTGCCCCGATTGCGACGGCGTACTCACCCGCGCGAACGGTGCCGTGACGTGTCTCGACTGTGCGGCACGCTACGGGCTGCCCGCGGGTGCCGAGATCCTCGACGAAACCTGTCCGTCGTGCGGCCTGCCGACGATGCGCGTCGAACGCGGCCGGGAACTCACACTCTGTATCGACCGTGAGTGTCAGTCGCTCGACGCGGCGGTCACGGCGGCGTTCGATCGGACCTGGGATTGTCCGGACTGTGACGGGAGCCTCCGGATCATCCGGAACGGCAACCTTCTCGCCGGCTGTGAGAACTACCCCGACTGCGAGACGGCGTTCGCCTTCCCGACGGGTGTCGTCGACGGCGAGTGCGACTGCGGGCTGCCGGCGTTCGAGACCGCCAGCGGCCGGCGGTGTCTCGACGCGACCTGTGAGCGCGCCGGCTGACGTTCGTCCCCTCCCGCCGCGCCCGACCGCAGGCCACTTGTCGCCTCGCGGCCCGTTTCGGCCATGGACGCCACGCTCGATGGCGACGTCGTTCGCGCCGGCGGCGACGCCCGCCAGCGGTTCTACGACTCGCGGGGCTACGGCCGGCCCACCGGGTCCGGGGTCGCGCTCGCGCCGGTCGAGGCCGCCCACCTCCTCTACCGCGACGACCTCGATACGGTCGATGGCATGGGACTCCGGGAATTTCTCACCACGGACGACCGGCTCGTGGTCAGGTTTCTGGTCTACAAGGACTTCCGCGAGCGCGGGTTCTACCTCTCGCCCGCGCGCGACGGCTGGGTCGAGAACCCCAGTTCGGCCGCGGACCTCGTGGTCTACCCGCAGGGAAAGGGGCCGTGGGACGACGAGGTTCGCTATCGGATCCGGGTGGCGGGCGAGCGCGAATCGGTTCCGGCGACCGACCTCGGTGACGTCGTTCTCGCGGTCGTCGACGAGGAGAGCGAGATTACCTACCTCGAAACGAGTCGTCCGACCATCGAGGGGAGCACCGACTACGATCCCTCGCGTGCGTCGGGCGAGATCCTCGCCGACCGGGTCGTGCTCTGGGACCCGCCGGAGGACCTCTACGAGCGCGGCTTCTTTGGCCAGCGCCTCGCGGGTCGCGGGGCCGAGGGCGGGCCGCTCCAGCTCTCGCTGGTCGAAGCCGCCTATCTCGCCCGCGAGGGAGTCCTCGATCTCGACGTCGAGCCCGCCGCGGTCGTCGAGCGCGGGCGCGAGGTCGAGGGCGAACGGTTCGACCGTCGGCTCGCGGTCTACGCGGCGCTTCGTTCGAAGGGGTTGGTTCCCAAGACAGGCTTCAAGTTCGGGGCGGACTTCCGAACCTACTCGACGGTCGAAACGGTCGAGAACCTCGGGCACTCCGAGAACCTGGTTCGGGTGCTTCCGGCGGGCTACGCGTTCGGGCCGCGCGAACTCTCGCTCGACGCCCGGCTCGCGGGTGGGGTCCACAAGCGAACGGTTTTTGCGCTGACGGGCTCGAACGATACTATCGACTGGCTCGCCGTCGAGCGAATCCGCCCATGACAGACCCAGACCACGACGCACGAGCGCCGGACCGGCCTCGGCCCGATGGAGGAACCGCCACAGGAGCCGACGGAACGACGCTCGACCCGTGGGGCTCCTCGACGGTCGAGGACTACCGCAACCTCTTCGAGGAGTTCGGGATCGAGGCCTTCGACGACGTGCTGCCCGGCGTCCCCGCCCCGCACTACCTGATGCGTCGCGGGGTCATCTTCGGCCATCGGGGCTACGGACGGGTGCTCGACGCGTTGCGGAACGACGACCCCGCCGCGGCGCTCTCGGGGTTCATGCCGACCGGCGACCCGCACATCGGCCACAAACTCGTCTTCGACGAACTCATCTGGCATCAGGAGCGCGGCGCGGATACCTATGGACTCATCGCCGACCTCGAAGCCCACAGCGCCCGCGGGCTCTCGTGGGCGGAGATCGACGAGCACGCGCGGGACTACCTCCTGAGCCTGATCGCGCTCGGCTTCGACCCCGAGGCGGGCGAACTCTACCGGCAGTCGGACAACCGTCCGCTCCAGGACCTCGCGTTCGAGCTCGGCATCGAGACCAACTTCTCGGAGCTCGAAAGCATCTACGGTTTCGGCGGCGAGACCGACGTCTCACACATGCAGTCGGTCGTGACCCAGATGGCGGACATCCTCTATCCCCAACTCGACGAGCCGAAACCAACGGTGATCCCTGTGGGACCGGACCAGGACCCACACGTCCGGCTCTCGCGCGACCTCGCGGCCCGAATGGGGTACTTCGGGGTGACGGAGGCCTACGCGAGCTTTGAGGCCGACCCCGCCGAACGCGCGCTGCTCGCCGAGGCGTTCGAGGCGCTCTCCACATCCGACGAGGACGACCCCGTCCGGTGTATCGCGGCCGCCGACTGGCTGGCCGAGCGCGCCGACGGCTCCCCGGTCCACGATAACACGGTCGAGAAGCTCCGGGCCGCCGGCAAGGAGCCCCTTCGCCCGCGAACCCGCTTTCTCGACCGCAACGCGACCGATGATGCCTTTTCGGCGCTCATCGAAGCCGTCGAGGGCGAGAAACGGGTCTACGAGGGCCACATCGACAGCTTCGATCTCTCGCGGGACGAGGCCGAATCGCTCGCCAGCGAAGTCGAACTCGACCACGGCGGCTACGGCTTCGTCGCGCCGTCCTCGATCTACCATCGCTTCATGACCGGCCTCACGGGCGGCAAGATGTCCTCGTCCATCCCGGCGAGCCACATCAGCCTGCTCGACGACCCCGAGGATGGGTACAACAAAGTGAAATCGGCCACGACCGGCGGGCGCGAGACCGCCGAGAAACAGCGTGAACTCGGCGGGAAGGCCGACGAGTGCCCCGTCTACGAACTCTATGCCTACCTCCTCGCCGCGGACGACGACGAGTTCGCGACGACGGTCTATGAGGAGTGCACCGGCGGCGAACGGTTGTGTGGTGGCTGCAAGGAGCAGGCCGCGGAGTTGATGCGCGAGTTCCTCGAAGAGCACCAGGAGAAACGCGCGGAGGCCGAGGACCTTCTTGCGGACCTCGACATCGACCTCGACAGCCCGCGCGCGACGTAATTTCTTTCCGCGTCTCAGAATCGCATCGAGCTTTCTGACAGCGTCTCAAGGTTTGTTCGAGTGTCGACAGTCGATTTACCGCAGTATCCCGACGCAAACGAGAACCGCAAACCGCCCCGCCCCGCGACAGCCACGAGCCTCCCCAGCCGATTCGTTCGCTCCCGTCGGTCGCTCACTCATCCCTCGCGCGTTCTCCGGCCTGCGGCCGGATTCATCGCGCGCCACCGCCTTCCGCAGCGGTGTCTGAAGCGGGGTCGTTCGTTTACCCGTAGCTCTCCTCCTCGTAGTAGAGATCCGAGATCCCGAGCGGTTCGACGACGTTCCGGACGCTCTCGCACATCGCGCCGATGCCACAGACGTAGACCTCGCTGTTGCCGGGGTCGATCCGCGCGTCGATCTCGTTGGCCGGGTCGCTGCCGACGAACTCCTCGGTCTCGGGCGGGAGCGAGTCCGTCTCGGCCTTCTCGGGGTCGACGTACTTCAGGAGGGTGTGCTGGACGTACTCGGTCTCGCCCTCCCAGTTCGAGAGGTGCTTCTCCCGGCTGCAGGTCATCACGGGGTGGAAGTTGTCGTGCTCGTCGGCGAGTTTCAGGAACTCCTCGCGGTAGGGCAGGTCGTCCTTCCACGACGATCCCACGAACAGCCAGACGTCGCGTTCGGTCCCGTCGTACTCGTCGAGGTCCTCCTCGAAGGTGTAATCGATCATGCTCTTGAACGGGGCCGCGCCGGTCCCGGTGGCGACGAACACCAGATCTCGATCGGTCGGGTCCTGGAGCATGAACTCGTCGCCGTAGGGGCCACGCAGGAAGAGGTCGTCTCCCTCCTTGGTGCGGTCACAGAGGTCGGGGGTGAGGTGGCCGCCGGGCACCCGCCGGATGCAGAGCTCCATGTCGTCGGCGTTCGGCGAACTCGCGATCGAGTAGACCCGCGGCTCCTCCTCTTCGTAGCTGATCCGGGCGAACTGGCCCGGCACGAACTCGAAGGGTCGCTCGGGCCGGAATCCCAGTTGAAGCAACGAGGGATACGAGCGCTCGGCGCGTTCGCGGAGGGTGTCGACGCGCGAGCGCATCGCCGTCGCCACCGACTTCGCGCCCGACTCGCGGAGCGCGTCGATCGCCTCCTCCCATCCCTCGGCGTCCTCGGTTATCGGTCCGGGCGGCGAATCGATGTCGAGCCGCTCGACGAGGGTCTCGCGGTCGTCGTCGAGCACCGTCTCGATCTCGTCGATGCGGTCGCGGTCCATCGGTTCCGCGCGGGTCACCACCGCGTGCTGGTTCTCGATCCCGGCCTCGTCGGCCAGCTCTTGGGCACGGCGTTTGGACATTTGTTGTCTATCCACTCTCGCTCGTCGTCGTTAGTTCTTGCGCGTCGATGGGCTGCGCTTATCCTCGCTCGTCACCGACCCTTCTCGACGACTGATGTCCGTCCGTCCCACCGTAGCCACCCGATCGCCGACACCGCGACGCGCCGTTCTCGGCGCGCTCGCGCTCTCCGGCGTGGCGGGGGTCGGCTACACACTCGCTCGCCGCACGACCGGCGGGGCCGACGCCGCTTCGACCGGACCCGTCGACGGTGGATGGACGCCGCCGCCGGCCAGTGCCGACTGGCAGTGGCAGCTCTCCGGGACCGTGAACACCGGCTACGACGTCGCGCTCTACGATGTCGACGGGTTCGAGACGCCGCGGTCGGTCCTCGACTCGCTCGCCGCCGACGGGCGCTACCTCGTGGCCTACTTCTCGGGTGGCTCGTACGAACGGTGGCGACCCGACGCGGACGACTTCCCCGAGTCGGTGTTGGGGACCGGGCTCGACGGCTGGCCCGGCGAGCGGTGGCTCGACGTGACTCGCCACGACGTGCTCGAACCGATCATGCGCGAGCGTGCGCGCCTCGCACGCGCGAAGGGCTTCGACGCCATCGAGTGGGACAACGTCGACGTCTACGCCAACCCGAACACCGGGGTCTCGGTCTCCGCGACGGACCAGCTCGCGTACAACCGGCTGCTCGCGCGGATCGCCCACGACCACGGGCTCGCCGCTATCCTCAAGAACGACGCCGGGCAAGCCGCAGCGCTCGAACCCGCCTTCGACGGCTGTCTCGCCGAACAGGCCTACGAGTACGACGAGGTCGACGCGTACGCACCGTTCCTCGACGCGGGCAAGTGGCTCGGCGTCTGTGAGTACCAGGGGCCACTCGACTGTGCGGACGCACGAGAACGCGGGCTCCACCTCATCCGGAAACAGCCACGGCTCGGCCCCGGTCGCCCAGTCTCGTGTGGCTAGCTGCAAACAACGCTCGACGCGCGCCGCGCCAGAAGAGTTTTGTCGGCGAGCGGACCACGGGAGCACATGGCAGCCGAACACCGCCATGGGCGTCGCGCGATTCGACCCTCGACCAGCCCCGGGTTCGGCTTTCGCTTTTTCGGACGACTCTGACGAGCGTGGACGCCGCGGCGGCCGAAACCCTCACACCCGAGTCGGAACCGTTAGTTGAACGACTCCCAGTACACAGCACATGAGACTCCCCGAAGCACAGCTCGCGGTGCTCGAAGCCGCGAGCGCGACCGAGGCACGACCGATCGACGAGATCGCGACCGAGACAGGCACGAATCCCACGACCGTCACCGGCGCGGCCTTCGCGCTCGAAGACGAGGGGCTCCTCGACGTCGTCGAACACAGCCGGACGACGGCGACCCTCACCGAGGAGGGCCGCGAATACGCGGATTCCGGCCTCCCCGAGACCCGGCTCTACGAGGCCGCCGACGGGATGGACGGCGACGCCGAGATGGGACCCGTCATCAGTGCGTCCGGGCTCGACGGCCCGGCGGTCGACATCGCGCTCTCGAACTTCGCCCGGAAGGGCTACGGCGAGATCGAATCGGGAACCGTCAGCACCGACCCCGAGGCCGACCCCAACGACGACCCCGAACACGCGGCGCTCGTCTCGCTCGCCGACGGTGCGTCGATAGCCGACGAAGAGCTCCTCGACCGCCTCGCGAGCCGGGGTCTCGTCCAGCGCGAGGAGACCGTCGTGCGCGAGGTCCGACTCACCGACGACGGCGTGACGGCGCTGATGGAGGGCGTCGAGACCGCCGACACTGTCGGCCAGCTCACCCCCGACCTTCTCACGACCGGCGAGTGGCGCGACGTCGAGTTTGCCGAGTACAACGTCGCGGCCGACGCCGAGCGGGTCGACGGCGGGCGGATCCACCCGCTCCGACAAACAGCTGAACGAGTGAAAGACGTCCTAGTCGGGATGGGCTTCGAGGAGATGGACGGCCCGCACGCCGACGCGGAGTTCTGGATCAACGACGCGCTGTTCATGCCCCAGGACCACCCCGCGAGAACCCACTGGGACCAGTTCACGCTCGCGGACCCGCCGGAGATCGACGACCTTCCCGCCGACCTCGTCGAGGGGGTCAAGCGCGCGCACTTGGAGGGAGTCGACGACGGCGAGGGCTATCACTCGCCGTGGGCCGAGGACGTCGCGCGCGGCCTCACACTGCGTGGACACACCACCTCGCTGTCGGCCCGCTACCTCTCGGGTGAGGCGGTCGGCGACCTCGAACCGCCACAGCGGTTCTTCAGCGTCGAGAAGGTCTACCGCAACGACACGCTCGACGCGACGCACCTCCTCGAGTTCTTCCAGATCGAGGGCTGGGTGATGGCCGAGGACCTCTCGGTTCGGGACCTGATGGGCACCTTCACCGAGTTCTACGAACAGTTCGGGATCACGGATCTCCAGTTCAAGCCGACCTACAACCCCTACACCGAGCCGAGCTTCGAGCTCTTCGGCGAACATCCCACGACGGGGGAACTCGTCGAGATCGGCAACTCCGGGCTCTTTCGCCCCGAGATGCTCGACCCGTTGGGCGTCGACTGTGACGTGATGGCGTGGGGACTCGCGCTCGAACGCCTCCTGATGCTCACCCACGGCTTCGAGGACATTCGCGACGTCCACGGGACGCTCGTCGACCTCGACTTCCTCCGGAACGCGGAGGTGGTCTACTGATGCCCGTCGTCGACGTCGACCCCGACGAACTCCGGCGGTTCACCGGCCACGAGACCGAGGACGACGAACTCCTCGCGGACCTCTTCGAACTCGGGCTCGAGTTCGAGGGCGAGACCGAGGACGGGCTGTTCCAGCTCGAATTCGAGGCGGATAGGCTCGACAGACTCTCCGTCGAGGGCGTCGCGCGCTCGCTTCGCTATCAGTACGGCGACGATAGGGGGATCTACATCCCGAACACGAACGCGCCCGACTGGACCATCGAGGTCGACGAATCGGTGCCCGACGAACGGCCCTACGTCACGGGCGCGGTGGTTCGAGGTGTGGATCTCGACGAGGCGGGGCTCGACTCGCTGATCCAGTTACAGGAGAAACTCCACGCCACGATGGGTCGCGGGCGCGCGAAGGGGGCCATCGGGATCCACGACCTCACGATGGTCAAAGGCCAGGCCCGGGTCGAGGGCAGTCAGAACTCGATAACGTATCGCGGGGTCGAACCCGATGGCGATAGCTTCGTCGCGCTCGACGACGACGCCGAACGAACCCCCGGGGAGATCCTCACCGACCACCCGACCGGCGAGACCTACGCCGACCTCCTCGACGACTACGAGCGCTATCCCGCGATCTACGACGACATCGGGCTGTTCTCGTTCCCGCCCGTCATCAACGGTCGGCGGACGGAGGTCGACACCGGGAGCCGCGACCTCCTCGTCGAACTCACCGGCACGGACCAATGGACCATCGACCGGATGTGCGCCATCATCTGCTACGCGCTCGACGCCCGCGGCGCGACGGTCGAACGCGTGACCGTCGAGTACCCCGACGGCGACCTCGACCGGCCCGACTTCGAGGTGACCGAACAGACCGTGCCGCACGACCGGATCGAGCGCGCGCTCGGGGTCGCGCTCGACGAACGCGAGGTGGTGGACCTCCTCGAACGCTCGGGTCTCGACGCCGAGTCCGACCCCACCGACGACGCGGTCTACACTGTCTCGATACCGCCCTACCGGACGGACGTGCTCCACCCGGTCGACGTGATCGACGACATCGGGCGGGCCTACGGCTTCAACGACCTCAAACCGGAGTATCCCGACGTCTCCACCGTCGGGGGCCGCCACGAGCGCTCGCGCCACGAACGCGCGGTCCGCGAGACCCTCACCGGGCTCGGCTTCGAGGACCTGTTGAACTTCCACCTCATCGGCGAGACCGAGAACTTCGACCGGATGAGCCTCGACCCGTCGGACGACGCCCTCGGGGCGGCCGACCCCGCCCGGATCGCCGAGCCCTACAGCCGCGACTACGAGGTCGTTCGGACCTGGGCGCTGCCCTCGCTGCTGATGGTGCTCGAAAACAACACCCATCGGCGTTATCCGCAAGACCTTGCGGAGGTCGGACTCGCAGCACACATCGACCCTAACGAGCCAACGAACGTCGCCGAGGAGCGCCACGTTGCCGCCGTCCTCGCACGAACCGACGCCTCGTTCGAGGACGCGAAGGGCCGACTGTCGTCGCTCGCACGCGCGTTCGACGTCGAACTCGAAACGCCCGCGACCGAGCATCCATCGTTCATCGAGGGACGCGTCGCGAGCGTGGTGCTCGACGGAGAAAAGGGAGGGATCGTCGGCGAACTCCGCCCCGAAGTCCTCGTCGAGCACGGCCTCGAACTCCCCGTCGTGGGCTTCGAGTTCCGGGCCGACGCGCTTCGATAGTCAGTAGAGGTCCGCACCGACCGCGTCCGCGATGGAGTCGAACCCGTCGCGGTCGAGCATTTCGAGGAGTCCTCGGTTGATGTCGCGCGCGATGGCCGGCCCCTCGTAGACGAACCCCGTATAGAGCTGCACCAGCGACGCGCCCGCCCGGATCTTCCGGTAGGCACCCGCCGCGCTCGACACGCCACCGACCCCGACGACGGGGAGGTCGGTGCGCTCGGCGACGAACCGGACCGCACGTGTCGCGCGCGCGTCCAACGGCTTCCCAGATAGGCCTCCGTTTTCGTCTCGGTGTGTTCCCCGAAGCGAGGGGGGCCGTTCGGTGGTGGTGTTCGTCGCGATGATCCCGTCGAGTCCCTCGTCCTCGGCCACGGCGACGGCCTCGGCGACCGCGTCGTCGGTGAGGTCGGGCGAGAGCTTGACGAGCAGCGGGCTCGCGCCCGCCTCGCGGAGGGCTCCGAGGATCCGTTCGAGGTGTGCGCGGTTCTGGAGGTCGCGGAGCCCCGGCGTGTTGGGGCTCGATACGTTGACCACGAAGTAATCGCCCGTCGAGCAGCGCTCGTAGGTGTAGACGTAATCGGCGGCCGCGTCGTCGAGCGGGGTGGACTTCGACTTCCCGATGTTGACACCAACTGGAACGTCCACGCGTGCGTGCGCGAGGCGGTCACCGACCCGGTCGGCCCCGTGGTTGTTGAACCCCATCCGGT
Source organism: Halococcus salsus (assembly GCF_009900715.1). Lineage (NCBI taxonomy): Archaea > Methanobacteriati > Methanobacteriota > Halobacteria > Halobacteriales > Halococcaceae > Halococcus > Halococcus salsus. The sequence goes on along the minus strand of NZ_JAAAJC010000002.1, from coordinate 460,930 downwards.
TGACGAGCGCGCGGTCGTCCGGCAGCCGGAACAGCCGCGGGCGCGGGTTGCCGTCCTGCGCTTCGGCGGTGACGCCACCGACCTCGACGTGGCCGAAGCCGAACGCGCCGAGGACCCGCGGGATCTCGGCGTTCTTGTCGAAGCCGGCCGCCATCCCGACGGGGTTCGGGAAGTCGAGCCCGAACGCGGTCGTTCGGAGCCGGTCGTCCTCGACCCGGTACCGTGCGTCGAGCGCGCGCTCGGCTGGGGTGTGCTGGAGGCGTCCGAGAAGCGTCTTCGCGACTCCGTGGACCGATTCGGCCGGGAGACGAAACAACAGCGGTTTCAGCGCGTCATAGCCTGTCATGCGGTTCGGTGGTCCGACGGTCACGTCGAACCCTCAGAAGTCGTGTTCGACCTCGTCCTGGTCGGCCTTCTGGATGATGATCTTGTCCTCGCGAACGCGAACGAACACCTCGTCGCCGATCGCCATCCCCGCAACGGAGAGTTCGTCTTCGTGGAGGTTGACGTGTACGTTGTGGTACTCGCCCTCGTTGTCTTTTGCCCCGCTCGGACTGAGCTTCTTTTTCCGTACCATCGCGGCGTCTGACTCGGGACTTCGCGGTTGGATACTCTTAACCTTACGGTCCGTTCGTCGGCCCGACGGACTCCGGCCCATCGAGTACCATCTCCCGGCTTCCGTCACCCGATATGAGGGATATGTTTATACTCTGGCCTGTGTTGGGTTGGCATGGAGTGGTGAAACCATGGCACGTGATACGGATGGCAAGCGGAACTTCGCACTGCGCGACGCGAACGGCGAGACCAGCGTCTTCTCGGGGCGCACCCCGCGGCAGGCTGCGCTGAAGGCCGCTCGACGGCTCGAACCGGCCGACGGCGAGTCGAACGCGACTCGAGAGGACCTCCGGCTTCGCGAGAAGGGGACCCACAAGGTCCACATCTACGAGGGGTGGGCGTGGCGTGAGGATGCGCCCGACGACAAGCCCGACTGGATGCCCTCGACGATCACCGAGGCGAACGTCTCGAAACAGGGCATCGAACACCTAGAGGAACTGTAGCCCGCCGAACCCCCACTTACTTTGCCGCCGCGCGACGAGCCACGGCTGCGCGGCCAGACACCCGACCAGACCCGACGCGCACGCGTGGGATGACCGGCCGGCCTCCAGCCGCGCGATACTCCTCCGAGTCCCTCGACGACCACGGCCGTCGGACCGTTTTGAGGGTAGTTCGTTTTGGTACCGGCAACATTTCAGTCGGTCCTCGATGAAGGATCGTCCATGTGAGGCGACTTCGCGAAGCAAGCCAACGGGCCGCACACGGCGTCTAATCCGACGACCTTATGAGTCAGTCGCGATTTGGAGTGAAATGCGAAGGTCGGTTGGAAACGACCGACGAAGCAGGAATCCGACGCCCTTAAGTGGTACAGGGCACTCGGATGGAATGCAGAAAGCAAGCGAAGTCGAGGGCCGTTCAATTCGGCCCTCGGGATGGATTCCCGGAGGCGAGTTCGGCTCGCCTTCGACGACATCGCTTCGGAGGGTTTATCCCTTCGAGCGATGTACGATGGAATCCGAAGCAAGCGAAACCGAGGCCGGCAACGCCGGTCTTTGCAGCGGACTTCCGAGGGCGAGCTCGACTCGCTCTGGATGACATCCGCTTCGGAGGGTTTATCCCTTCGAGCGATGTACGAGGAAGTCCGAAGGAGATGAGGATTCCGCCCCTGCGGTCCGCCGTCAAGACGGGATCTGATGGTAGCCCTTGGTAGTTCGGTGACACCCGGTTCGGTCCGTGGTGTCGCTGAACGCGAACCCGATAGGTGAACACACCCTTGTGTTCCCGCCTATACCCCCCGAGCCTTGTGCTCGGGAACATTCCGGTTGATCCTGCCGGAGGCTATTGCTATCGGGATCCGATTCAGGCATGCTAGTCGTACGAGTTCATACTCGTGGCGTATAGCTCAGTAACACGTGGTCAAACCACCCTCTGGACTGAGATACCCTCGGGAAACTGAGGTCAATCTCGGATACTGCTTTCACGTTGGAAAAACGGAAAGCTGGAAACGGTCCGCCGCCGGAGGACGTGACTGCGGCTGATTAGGTAGACGGTGGGGTAACGGCCCACCGTGCCAATAATCAGTACGGGTTGTGAGAGCAAGAGCCCGGAGACGGAATCTGAGACAAGATTCCGGGCCCTACGGGGCGCAGCAGCCGCGAAACCTTTACACTGCACGACAGTGCGATAAGGGGATCCCGAGTGCGAGGGCATACAGTCCTCGCTTTTCGTGACCGTAAGGTGGTCACAGAATAAGGGCTGGGCAAGACCGGTGCCAGCCGCCGCGGTAATACCGGCAGCCCGAGTGATAGCCAATTTTATTGGGCCTAAAGCGTCCGTAGCTGGCCGAACAGGTCCGTCGGGAAATCCACCCGCTTAACGGGTGGGCGTCCGGCGGAAACCAGTCGGCTTGGGGCCGGGAGACCAAAGGGGTACGTCCGGGGTAGGAGTGAAATCCCGTAATCCTGGACGGACCACCGGTTGCGAAAGCGCCTTTGGAGAACGGACCCGACAGTGAGGGACGAAAGCTAGGGTCTCGAACCGGATTAGATACCCGGGTAGTCCTAGCCGTAAACGATGCTCGCTAGGTGTGACGCAGGCTACGAGCCTGCGTTGCGCCGTAGGGAAGCCGAGAAGCGAGCCGCCTGGGAAGTACGTCCGCAAGGATGAAACTTAAAGGAATTGGCGGGGGAGCACTACAACCGGAGGAGCCTGCGGTTTAATTGGACTCAACGCCGGACATCTCACCGGCACCGACAACGTGCAGTGACGGTCAGTTTGATGAGCTTACCTGAGCCGTTGAGAGGAGGTGCATGGCCGCCGTCAGCTCGTACCGTGAGGCGTCCTGTTAAGTCAGGCAACGAGCGAGACCCGCGTCCATAATTGCCAGCAGCACCCTTGTGGTGGCTGGGTACATTATGGAGACTGCCGTCGCTAAGACGGAGGAAGGAACGGGCAACGGTAGGTCAGTATGCCCCGAATGTGCCGGGCGACACGCGGGCTACAATGGCCAGGACAGTGGGACGCTACCCCGAGAGGGGACGCTAATCTCCTAACCCTGGTCGTAGTTCGGATTGCGGATTGAAACTCATCCGCATGAAGCTGGATTCGGTAGTAATCGCGTTTCAGAAGAGCGCGGTGAATACGTCCCTGCTCCTTGCACACACCGCCCGTCAAATCACCCGAGTGAGGTCGGGATGAGGCCGACGCAACGTCGGTCGAATCTGGGCTTCGCAAGGGGGATTAAGTCGTAACAAGGTAGCCGTAGGGGAATCTGCGGCTGGATCACCTCCTAACGAACGGGACCGGGCTGACGGCCCGGCCCACTCGCGTTCGCGCTCAGCGACACACGGTGCCGACCGGGCACCTTTGAACTACCAAGGGCTATCGAACAGAACGCGACTGCCTTCCGGCGTCGTGTCCGCCGGATGGCGGACGCGAACGCGGAAGGCGGGCCCATAGCTCAGTGGGAGAGTGCCTCCTTTGCAAGGAGGATGCCCTGGGTTCGAATCCCAGTGGGTCCATATGTCGGGTTGAAGCGAACCGAGTCCCTTATGTGGGTCTCGGGGATATGCTTGAATCCGACCGAACCGATGCACCACCCCGTGCAAGCGCGGGTGGGAAGGGTTGAGACACGCCTGCCAACACTCAGGCGTGTGGATGAGACCGTGTGTACGTGCGATCCAGGCGTCCACTGGACCCGTTCAGCGGGTTCATGGATTCTGATTGAAGACCGTGGCTACTATGCCAACTGGTGGATAGCTCGGCTCGAGTGCCGATGAAGGACGTGCCAAGCTGCGATAAGCTCAGGGGAGCCGCACGGAGGCTTAGAACCTGAGATTTCCGAATGGGAATCCCTACAACAATTGCTTCGCGCAATGGGGAACGCCGGGAACTGAAACATCTCAGTACCGGCAGGAAGAGAAACCGAACGGGATGTCGTTACTAACCGCGAGTGAACACGACACAGTCCAAACCGAAGCTCCTACGAGCAATGTGGTGTACGGACTGACTCTCATCACCGGATCGCCTGTATGAAGTCTCCTGGAATGGAGCGTGAAACAGGGTGAAAACCCCGTAATACAGGTCAGTACGGTGTGCGTCAGCTCCAGAGTATCGGGGGTTGGATATCCCTCGTGAATATAGCCGGCATCGACGGCTAAGACTAAACACAACTCGAGACCGATAGTGAACAAGTAGCGTGAGCGAACGCTGAAAAGCACCCCAAGAAGGGAGGTGCAATAGGGCTTGAACTCAGTTGGCGATCGAGCGACGGGGCATACAAGGCGCAACGAACAACGACCCGGGGGCGACCCCGCAGTAGGATTCGTTGCGAGCCGATGTTCCGTCGTGCGTTTTGAAAAACGAGCCAGGGAGTGTGTCTGCTTGACGAGTCTAACCCGAGTATCGGGGAAGGCACAGGGAAACCGACATGGCCGCAGCATCTTTGATGCGAGGGCCGCCGTGTTCAAGCGCGGGGAGTCGAGCGGACACGACCCGAATCCGGACGATCTACGCGTCGGCAAGGTGAAGCGTGGCGAAAGCCGCGTGGAGGCCTGCTAGGGATGGTGTCCTACAATACCCTCCCGTGACCGCCGTGTAGGGGTGAAAGGCCCATCGAGTCCGGCAACAGCTGGTTCCGACCGAAACATGTCGAAGCATGACCTCTGCTGAGGTAGTTCGTGGGGTAGAGCGACCGATTGGAGGGTCTGACTCCGAGAGGAGTCAGCCCTCCTGTCGAACTCCGAACCTACGAACGCCGTAGACGCAGGGAGTCCGGTGTGCGGGGTAAGCCTGTGCACCGTGAGGGAGACAACCCAGAGTTTGGTTGAGGTCCCCAAGTGTGGACTAAGTGCGATCGAAGGTGGTTCCGAGCCATAGACAGCCGGGAGGTGAGCTTAGAAGCAGCTACCCGCTAAGAATAGCGTAACAGCTTACCGGCCGAGGTTTGGAGCGCCGAAAATGATCGGGGCTCAAGTCCACCACCGAGACCTGACGACACACATACGTGTGATTCCGTAGGTCGGCGCTCTGTTCGGGTGGAAGTACGGGTGAGAACTCGTATGGACCGAGCAGTGACGATAATCCTGGCCACAGTAGCAGCGGTAGTCGGGTAAGAATCCCGACGGCCAAACGGACAAGGGTTCCTCGGCAATGTTCGTCAACCGAGGGTTAGCCGGTCCTTAGTCCCACCGCAATTCGAGTGGGACGAACCGGGAAACTGGTTAATATTCCAGTGCCTGCGTGCAATCATGCCGACGCTTTGGGGTCGATCGAGCCGGGCACTCGCCCGGTCGAATCATCGAAACTCGTGGAAGCCGTAATGGCACGAAGCGGGCGAACGTTGAGATAGGGAAACTCGATCCAACCCAGAGCCCGTGAAAAGGCGCACGCTGACCGTACCCAGATCCGACACAGGTGTCCGTGGCGGCGAAAGCCAAGGCCTGTCGGGGACAACCGACGTTAGGGAATTCGGCAAATTAGTCCCGTACGTTCGCAATAAGGGATGCCTGCTCCGGAATGGAGCAGGTCGCAGCGACTCGGACGCTCCAACTGTCTAATAACAACATAGGTGACCGCAAATCCGCAAGGACTCGTACGGTCACTGAATCCTGCCCAGTGCGGGTATCTGAACACCTCGTACAAGAGGACGAAGGACCCGTTAACGGCGGGGGTAACTATGACCCTCTTAAGGTAGCGTAGTACCTTGCCGCTTCAGTAGCGGCTTGCATGAATGGATGAATGAGAGCGTCACTGTCCCAACGTTGGGCCCGGTGAACTGTACGTTCCAGTGCGGAGTCTGGAGACCCCCAAGGGGAAGCGAAGACCCTATAGAGCTTTACTGCAAGCTGTCGCTGGGACACGGTCGCTAGTGTGCAGGATAGGTAGGAGTCGTTACGCAGGCACCCGCGCCAGCGGGCCGCCGAGACATCACTGAAATACTACCCACTAGTGACTGTGACCCTTACTCCGGGAGGAGGACACCGGTAGCTGGGCAGTTTGACTGGGGCGGTACGGGCTTGAAAAGATATCGAGCCCGCCCGAAGATCATCTCATCCGGGTCGGAGACCCGGAAAAGAGCGTAAGAGCAAAAGATGGTCTGACAGTGTTCTCTCTAACACGGGAACGCTGACGCGAAAGCGTGGTCTAACGAACGGATGAGCCTGCTTGATGCGGGCCATTTACGACAGAAAAGCTACCTTAGGGATAACAGAGTCGTCACCGGCAAGAGCACATATCGACCCGGTGGCTTGCTACCTCGATGTCGGTTCCCTCCATCCTGCCCGTGCAGCAGCGGGCAAGGGTGAGGTTGTTCGCCTATTAAAGGAGGTCGTGAGCTGGGTTTAGACCGTCGTGAGACAGGTCGGCTGCTATCTATTGGGGGTGTTATGGTACCTGACGGGAACGATCGTATAGTACGAGAGGAACTACGATTGGTCGCCACTGGTGTACCGGTTGTCCGAGAGGGCACGTGCCGGGCAGCCACGCGACATGGGGTAAGAGCTGAACGCATCTAAGCTCGAAACCCACCCGGAAAAGAGGTCCCACCGAGGTCACTCGTAGAAGACGAGTTCGATAGACTCGGGGTGTACGCGCCGAGGCAACGAGGCGTTTAGCCCGCGAGCACTAACAGACCAAGCCACACTAGTCATATCGCATTGGAATCCGTCCGGCTGGACGGGTCCAGGCGCAAACTGGATCGCACGTATTACACACATCACAGCCCGAACGCATCGGCCACCGATCGTCGGCTTCACGTGGTTCGAGTCCACGGATCGGCATTAAGGCGGCCACAGCGGCGGGGCGACTCCCGTACCCATCCCGAACACGGCAGATAAGCCCGCCAGCGTTCCAACGAGTACTGGAGTGCGCGAGCCTCTGGGAAAATTGCCTCGCAAGAGGGGCCAAGTACGAGCCCAGGAACGCAATCGGTAGTACACGCAGGGTCCGTCCCGGTGGAACCCGAGACCGTTCCGTTACAACGGCTCGCAACTGGTGGTTCGCCGCCTCCCATTCATATCTCGGCACACGCTTTGCGTGTGTCGAACCATCATTCACCACCGCGGAGTGGAAACGCTCGGCGGTGATCGCTACCATTATACAGGCACCACGAGTAGTGCCAACCGTGCCAAGGTGGCAGAGTCCGGCCTAACGCAGCGGCCTGCAGAGCCGCCCATCGCCGGTTCAAATCCGGCCCTTGGCTTCCTTTCGAACCCACCCCCTCGCACACACTCTTACCGTAGCTACAGCGACCCGTTCTTCCATCCAACGATAACGATCACATCAATATCACCGGGCGGTTGCACGGCGATCGGCCCGGATGAATCCTCATGAAAAGCAACGATTATACCGGAGGGACCTATCTTGGGGTGTATGCAACGACGGGCTGCGGCGATCTACGTCGTTTTCTTCGTGGTGGTCGCGATCGCGGCGTACTCCCTGACGACGGTCGCGGAGAAGCCGTCGGTCTCGGTCGAGGGCGAGAGCTACTCACAGGGCGATCCCATCAACGCCAGCGGTACGCAGTGGACCGTCAACGTCGCGGACGGGAGCGGCAACGTCTCCTCGACCAACGACTCGGCACGGTTCACGACCTCGTTCTCGAACAACACCTCGCTCGCCTTCCAGAACGGGATGTACCGACCGGCACCGAACGGTTCCGGTGAGGGTGCCGGCACGGCGTCGACCGGCACCACGAGCGGCGCCGGAACGACCGGCACCAGCACGAGCGGGCCGTCAACGGGCGCCACGACGAGCGGCGGCGCAACGAACGGCGCGTCCTCGAGCACCCCAGGCACCGAGTTCCGCGTCGTCATCCCCAACGAGTCGGCGGGCAACGCTTCGGGTGGAAACGCGTCGGCCGCGAACGTCTCGTCGTTCACCCTCCGCCAGGAGTTCGACACCGCCGCCCGCCTGCGGGCCGACCCGGCGGTCGCGGACACCACGCTGAGCGGTGCGAACGACACGGAGTACGTCCGGTACCGCAACGGCACGACCCAGCCGCTCGACGCTTACCTCCCGGAACCGACGACCCGGAACGTCTCCGTCGGCGACCGATTCCCCTATCAGAACAACTCCTCGCGGGTCGAGTCCATCAACACCAGCGGCGTGACGCTCGCCTGGCGGGCGAACCTGACGCGCTCACAGGAGCTCGCCGCCGGGGAGAACGTCACCCTCGGCGGGACGACCTACGTCGCCCAGTTCCCCCAGAACGACAGCGTCGTGCTCTCACAGAACGTCTCGGGCTATCAGGCCGAGCAGGAAGCCCTCGACCACTTCAACGACCGCATGCTCGGACTCTGGGGGGTCGTCATCATCAGCCTGTTCGCCGCCATCCTGGTCCTCGCACTGGCGTATCTGCCGGTTCGGGGCTAGCGACTGGGGTTTTCGACTCGTCGACCGTCTCCGAGCCACGGCTCCGTTCCCGACTTTCTTCGATCCTTCGAACCCTCCAGCGTTCGCTATTCGCTCTTCACTGTCGTTCCGAGGAACAACGGGCTGGGAGGGATTCGAACCACGGTCGTTCCGCTCACTCCGTTCGCTCCACTCCCTGCTTCGAATCCCTCGTCTTCGCTTCGCTTCTCGCGTCCGCTTTCCGCGACTTCGCTCGGCTCGTCGCGCGACGTTTCACTCGCTCCATCCGTGAAACCGGCGCAGAAGCGGGCTGGGAGGGATTCGAACCCCCGACCGTCTGGTTAAAAGCCAGACGCTCTGCCTAACTGAGCTACCAGCCCTCGTTCTCACGTTGTAGGTCGTGCGTAAATCAGTACCGCTCGCCGGCGGCGTCGTCGGGGCTTTCGAGCGCGTTGGCGACCACCTCGGCGGGGTCGACCCGCCGGAGGGCGGCGCGACGTCTGAGTTCGGTGTAGGTCTCGACCGGGAGTCGAAGCCGGAGCTCGCCGAGCGTCACGTCGTGGGAAGCGAGGGCCTCGGCGGGCGAGGTGCCGGCGTTGATCGCGCTCGCGACCGCGCGGACCTCGCGAACGGTGAGGTCGCTGTCGAGCACCGCCCACGCGAGCTGGAAGCGTGCGTGGTCGGAGACCCGTGCGATGTGTTTGGCCGCCGTGGGCGCGATCTCGCCGGCGGCGACGTACTGGCGGATGGATCGAGGAAGGTCGTGTACGCGGGCCCACTTCCGGATGAACGAGATGGTGACGGCGTCGCCGGTGCGGGCGGCGGCGGCCTTGTAGGAGCCCTCACCACGAACGAGCGCCGCGCACGCCGCCGCGCCGCGGAGCATGTAGACGCTGTCGGCGCTCTCGACGGTGTCGTCGGCGAACGCCTCGACCACCTCGGCGGCGGTCGCGAGGCTCTCCGGGTCGTCGGGGTCGAACTGGACGGCCTCCTCGGCGCGCTCGCCGGCGAAACTCGGGTCTCCCCGGACGACGGGCTCGCCGATCGGTGACTCGCGGTCGGTGGTCGGCTCGTCCGGGCTCATAGGTGATCGGCGGTCGCAACGACCAAAAACACCCCGCCCCCACAGTCCCGGACCACCCGGTCAGTCGTCCTCTTCGTCGTCGTCGCTCTCGGCCTCCCGCCGGTTCGAGAGGTGCTCCCAGATCTCGGTACAGCCCGCACCGTCCTCGATATCGTCGAGGTAGTTCGAGGAGGACTCCTCGTCGGTTTTCGCGTCGCTCACCGGCTCGTCCTCCGCACGCCGCCCGGGACGCGGCTCCGCGACCGTCGTGCCCTCTCGGCAGTGATTCCTTTCATCGAAACGTTGTACGGTAGCTTCCTGTATAAACGCGCGTCCACCCGTAAGCCCTACCCTGACTCCCGTTTAGCGGCAAGAGAATCCGAAAACTCTGACAGTGGTCGTGAACCGATCCGGTCTCTGTCGTGCGATTTCGGGTTCGGTCATCGTCATCGAATCGAACGCCAACCGCTTTCCGTCCTCCACTCCGAATTTCGCCCATGACCGCCAGCGACTGGACCGCGGACGAGATGGGGGACCTGAGTGGGAAGACGGTCGTCGTCACGGGTGCGAACAGCGGGCTCGGCTACGAGGCCGCCCGCGAGTTCGCGCTCCACGGGGCCGACGTCGTGCTCGCATGTCGGAGCGTGGAGCGGGGCACCGAGGCGGGCGAACGGATCCGCGAGGAAGCACCCGACACCCGCCTCACGGTGATCGAACTCGACCTGGCTGACCTCTCGTCGGTGGGGGCGTTCGCCGCGGCGTTCGCGGACACCCACGACGAACTCCACGTGCTCTGCAACAACGCCGGCGTGATGGCGATCCCCCGGCGCGAGACGGTCGACGGCTTCGAGACGCAATTCGGGGTGAACCACCTCGGTCACTTCGCGCTCACGGCCACGCTGCTGGGCCACCTCCGCGAGACCGAGGGCGAGACGCGCGTCGTTACCCAGAGCAGCGGGCTCCACGAGAACGGCGAGATCGACTTCGAGGACCTCCAGGGCGAGGACGAATACGACGAGTGGGCTGCCTACGGCCAGAGCAAGCTCGCGAACGTCCTGTTCGGCTACGAGCTCCACCGTCGTCTCCGCGGGGCGGGCATCGACGACGTCACCAGCGTGGTCTGTCACCCCGGCTACGCCGCGACCGACCTCCAGCGGCGCGGCCCCGAACAGTCCGGCTCGCGGCTCCGACTGTGGGGGATGCAGGCCGCGAACGCGCTGGTCGCCCAGGACGCTGCCACCGGAGCGCTCCCGTTGCTCTACGCCGCGACCGCGCCCGACATCGAGGGCGGCGAGTACGTCGGCCCCGGTGGATTGCAGAACATGCGTGGCTACCCCGAGGAGCAGTCGTCGAGCGACCGGTCGTACGACGAGGAAACCGCCCGCCGGCTCTGGGCGGTGTCGGAGCAACTCACCGGCGTCGAGTACGACATCGCACCCGCGCGGACGGTCTGACTCGGTTCGAGGTTCTATATCGCCGGCTCGCTCGCCACCCCTGCGTCGGTCCGGTCGGCGGTGGCGGTGTCGAACCGTTCGACCAACCGATCCACGCTCGATTCGATCCCGCGTTCGATGCGTCCCTGAACGAACGGCGCGAGCACCCGCATCACCCCGCGAAACGCCACGCTCCCCGTGTAGACGATCGCGGTTTCACCATCGCACGTCGCCAGTGTGCACGTGACCTCGACGGGCGTTCGTCCGGCGACCGTCCGATAGCCGAACGTCGTCGGTGCCTCGTACCTGGTACACTCCTCGACGTTCTCCGAGCGACCGCCACCCGTTCGGACCACGCGCGTCCACCGGTCGCCGACCGCCATCCCGCCGTCGAACCCGTCCACGGATACGACCCGGTCGTTCCACTGGCGGTCGTTCCGGGGGTCGGCGACGAACGAGAAGACGTCGGTCGTCGATGCGTCTACTCTGGCCCGGTATTCGAAATTCACGATCTCACACGATCGTATGTTACAGAGCCACCGTCCTAAGCCTGTCGGCAGCTCCGAGCCTCGACCTCACACCTCGACGACGTCACCGCGTTCCGGTGCGCTCGCCTCGAACCCGTCCTCCCGAAGCTCGTCGGCGAACGCGGCACATCTATCCCCGTGGTTGACGAGGATTCGCGAATCGTGATAGGAGTTGAGGAAGGCTCTGAGCCCGTCGTGGTCGGCGTGCGCCGAGAGATCGTAGCGCTCGACCTGGGCGCTGACGGGCATCACCCGACCGTCGATCTCGGCGCGTCCGGTGTCGAGCAGCTCCCGACCCGGCGTGCCGGCGACCTGATAGCCCACGAAGGCGACCTTGTTCACCGGGTTCCCCCGGATGAGCGGGATGTAGGTCATCGCCGGCCCGCCCGAGAGCATCCCGCTGGTGGTGATTATCACCGTGTTCCCGTCGGCGATCCGCTCGCGCTGGCCGTGGTTCGAGACGAACCGGGCGTGTGCGTTCGCCCGTTTGAGCGCGTCCTCGCGAACGAAGCCCGACGTGCGCCGGAGGAGTTCGGTGACGCGTTTCCCCATCCCGTCGACGTAGCACTCGATGTCGTGACGGGCACAGATCGCCATCACCTCCTGGGTACGACCGATGGCGAACGCCGGCACCACGACGGTGCCGCCCTCCCAGAGCGTGGTTCGGAGGCTCTCGACGAACCGTTCCTCGACCGCCGGGCGCGCCTCGTGCTCGACGTCGGAGTAGGTCGACTCACACACCACGACGTCGGCTTCGGGCCGTGCCGTCGACCCGCCGACGATACGCTGGTCGGCGGTGTGGAAGTCGCCCGTATAGAGGATCCGGGTCCCGCCGCGCTCGACGAGCACGTGAGCGCTGCCCGGGATGTGACCCGCGTCGAAGAGCGTGACGTCGTGACCCGCGGCCTCGAACCGCTCGCGGTAGTCGTGGAGTTCCGAGACCTGGGTGAGCCGGGCGACGTCGGTTTCGGTGAACGGACACTGCGGGGTGCCGCCGCGGAGTTTCAGGGTGTCGCGCGCGAGCAACAGCCCGAGGTCGCGCGTCGGCGGCGTCCAGTGGACCGGCGGGCGGGCGTCGCCCGAGAGGAGCGCGGGGACGGTGCCGACGTGGTCGAGGTGGCCGTGCGAGACCACGACCGCCTCTGGGTCGACGCTGCCGACGGGAAACCCGGGCGGGGTCCCGGACTTCATGCCGTAATCGAGGAGCAGCGAGTCGTCGAGGAGAACCGCACTCCGGCCGACCTCGCGTGCCCCGCCGCAGAAACGGAGTTCCATTGTGGGCGCTACTGACCCGACGGGTTTCGACCCGTCGGTCCCGCGCTCAGTCGTTCTTCAGTTCGTCGACCCAGCCCGGCTGGCCGACGTCGGTCGAGCCGACGCCCGAGAACCGGCGGGTGGTCTCGATGGTGACGGGTTCGCCGGAGCTGAGGTAGTCGGTGGTCCGGGTGGTCTCGAGGCTTCGAACCACGCCGGTCTCGGGGTTCATCACAAGCGTCGAACTAAAGGCCGTGACGTCCTCGCCGCGGTAGAGCGCGCCCGAGGTGTCGACGCTGTCGGTGCCGTTGGCGACGTAGACCGCGAGTCGGGTGCCGCCGCGGGTGACGGTACCCGAGCGCTCGTAGTCGACCGCCCGGACGGTCTCGTAGACCCGGTTGCTGCCGGTGAGGCTCCCCGCCAGTGGCTTGCCGAGCTCCTCGGTCTCGTACTGGGAGTCGCCCGAGAGCACGTTCCGCTTGTAAGCCGTCGCGCCCTCGGCGTAGGTGTACCGGGTGGCCTCGTCGGTCGGTCGGGAGACCTGGTAGGCGGTATCGGCATCGAGGTCGACGCGCGCACCGCTCGTCTCGGTCTCGGGACCGTCCGCGGTCGGGTCGCGGAGCGTCGAACTCGCGTTGACGGTGAAGCTCCCGGCCGACTGCAACGCGCTCTCGTGCGCGTCGGCGATCGACCTGGCGTCGAGCGGCGGCTCCGGACCGATGGCGGCTTCGGTCGTCGGTGTCGCGGTTTCGGTCGACGTTGCTGTTTCGGTCGCCGTCGGGGTCGGGGTGTCGGTCGCCGTCTCGGTTGGCGTGGCGGTGTCCGTCGGTGTGGCGGTCTCGGTTCCGTTCGCTGTGGTGGTCGCTGTCGGTGTCGCCGTTGTCGTCGGCGTCTCGGTCGGTGTCGACGTTTCGGTTGCCGTAGCCGTCGCGGCCGAAGTTCGTGTCCCGGTGGCCGTCGCTGCCCCGGCGGTCGTCTCGCTCGACGTGGCGGTCGCGGTCGACGCGCCCGTAGTCGGTCCTGCCGTCGCCCCCGACGTTCCGGTCGCCGTCGCCTCGACGGCCGTAGCCGTCGGTCCGGGCTCGGAGCCGTTCTCGGTGGGCACGGCGGTCGAGTCGCCGCTGTTCGAGAGACCGCTGCAGCCGGCGAGCGCGACGAGCGCGATGACGACGAGGATGAGAGCCGTTCGTCGTACCATGTGTTTTTTGAAACGGGTGCTGGTATGAATCTACTGGTCGTCCGCCTCGGAGTCCTGCGGGCGTCGTCCGGGTCGACCGGCTTTCAATACGCTTTTGAGGGGCGACCGGCTTCCTTCCGCCATGGCTGATTTCACGGTCGTCGTCGCCGACCCCGAGGACGGGGCGGCCTACCAGCGCGCGGTCGAGGGACAGGACGCGAACCGATTCATCGGGCGGTCCATCGGCGACGAGGTCGATGGCGGCGCGGTGGGGCTCGACGGCTACACCGTCGAACTGACTGGTGGATCTGACACCGCCGGCCGACCGATGCGCGAGGACGTCGCGGGCTCGGCGCTCTCGTCGGTGCTCCTCTCGGGCGGGACGGGCTTTCACCCCACCAGCGACGGCGAGCGAAAGCGCGTCACCGTCCGCGGCCGCGAGGTCGGCGACGAGACCCGCCAGATCAACGCCACCATCACCGGACGCGGCGACCAGTCGGTCGACGAACTCTTCGGTGAGGGCGGCGACGAATCCGACGAGTAGTGCCGGAACGCCTCCCGAGCGACCACCCTTCGGTCGAAACAGTAGACGTGACGCTCGACTCGTGGGGTCGGACCCGGTCCCGTCTCTCGCTTCCCGCCGACGACCGCTTTCCTCCCGGAGCCGTACGGTTCGTCATCGACGACGTCACTCGTCACGCGACCATCGAGACCACCGACGACGGCCGCGAGGTCAAGGGTGCCTACGACAACGCCCGCCTCGCACGCGAGCACGACGGCGAGGACCGACTCGAAGCCTGGCGACGCGCGGTGGGCCTCGACCACGGTCGCCGGGTCGCCGTCGACATCGTCGAATCGGGTTTTCTCTACGGGATCCGAAAGCCGGGCGAGCGCGCGGTCTACGAGGCCGTCGAGTCGCCGAACGAGAGCCTCGCATCGATCGCGCGTGACCTCGACGGCTGAATCCCCCGGGCTTTTCTCCGCGTATCGACTATGGCCCGCATGAACCCAGAACGACGCGCGTTCCTCGCGGGCGACGAACCCGACGAGGTCCTGGTCTTCTTCGCCGAATCGGCCGTCTCGGACCTCGGAACCCTCTCACAGCACGGCGAACAGGTCTCCCGTGGTGTGGTGCTCGTGCTCGAAGCCGAACGCGGCCGGAGCGCGTTCGAGGGCGCGACGGGCGTCGACCCGATGGCGCTCGCGAGCTCCGCGATGCAGGCCGAGGGGTCTCTCGATCTCGAATCGTTCGAGGGCGAGTGTCCGGAGGGCGACGGTGCGGACGACCACGCTCCGCGGTTCGTCTTCGCGTTCGCGGAGGAGCAGAACGAGGAGGTCGGAGACCTCTACGCCGAGGGCGACGTGATCCACGCCTACGCGGTCTGTGAGTGCGGGACGGCCTACTCCGACCGGTGGGTCGTCGACGAATAGCGACTCGCTCCCCTAACCCGTTCTACGCGTCCAGTTCATCGTCGTCGTCCATCTCCAGCAACCGCTCGAACGCCGCGAGGATCACCCGTTTCGTCACCGCTCCTTGTGTCGTCCAGTGGTGGGCGTAATCAAGCATATCGTCGTAAATGTCGGGTTTGCAGCCCGCGGCCTTCGGGTGACCGCCGCCGTTGACCTGGCCCGCGACCTCGTGACACCGCTCGAAGTTCTCGGTCCCGCGGATGCTCGCGCTTCCGGCGGGTTTCACGACGACCGCCGCGTCGGCGCCCGCCTCCCGGAGCGCCTCACAGACCTCGTTCTGTGAACACCGGCCGTAGGTCACGCCGACCGTCCACGGCCCGACCTGCTTCAGCTCCGCGCGCTCGACCGCCCGCTCGATCAGCGCCTCTTTCTCGATCCGCTGGTCGGCGAGGAAGGTCTCGACTTCGGATGGAAGGTCCGCGCCGTGCTCGCGAACAGTGGTGATGTACTCCTCTGGCTCGGCCCAGTGGGCGTAGTCGGCGAGGTCGTCGCTACGAGGGTCCTCGCGCAGCCAGAGGTCGTGGTCGCGGGTGACGGCCGCGAGTTCGGTGTACCGAGGATCGAACTCGTGGTCGAGCGCGTCGAGGGTGACGTCGGTCGAACAGACCTCCTCGCTATCCCCGACCACGAGCCGCGCACCGTGGTCGCGGACCTTCTCCACATCTTCGGCCTCCCACTGGTGGTGGTCGAACCACTCGACCGACGCCGCGCGGGTCGTGAGGCGGTCGAACTGGCCGGAGATGTAGTAGAAGTCGTCGACCGAGAGGTCGCAGACGAACACCTGCGCACCCGTCTCGACGTAGTCGGCCACCCGGTCGATGGTGTTGCTGAGGTCGTGCGGGCCCGTGGGGATCAGCGTCACCTCGCCGAACGCCTCGCGGAGCAGTGCGACACAGCCCAGTCCGTCCGCGTCGGGGTCGGCGAGAACCACCCGCTGGGCCCCGTCGAGCGCCTCGCGGGTCTCGCGTTCGGCGCGCTCCTCGTCGAACGAGTCGGGGTAGAAAAAGCCCGCGCCCGGCAGGAGGGACTTCCTCGCGAGCGGGAGGGTTTCGCTGTCGATGAGTTCGTCGTTCATACCGACCTCTCAGTTCCGGTACCGAAGAAACCCCCGATCCCGACCATCGGTAGCTACAGTCCGCCAGCTCCCCCGATCTTATGTCCGGCGGTAGCGTTTCCCTCCCACCGCGATGGCAACACCGATCTGGGAACGCACGCAGCTAGCGAGCGTTCTTCGCACCGGAGTCGCTCTCTGCGCGGTCGGCATCGTGGTTTTCGTCGACGCGCCCCGGACCATCCTCGAGATCACCCTCGCTGTCGTCGCGGTCTGTTGTCTCGCATTCGAACTCGTTCGGGCAGCCCATGACCGATGGCACGACCGACCTGGCCTGGCCGCCGTCGGCCACGGTCTCGTTAGCGTCGCGCTCGTCCTGCAGTCGATCCGACTCACCGGGCTCGGCCCCGCGTTCGGGTACGCCGCCACAGTGCGAGCGCTCGCCGACCTCGGGATACTCCTCGCCAGCCTCGGGGCTCTCTCGATGTGGTATTCGAACCGTACGAAACCCTCCGCCGACCGGACGAGCGAAGTGGATAGCTCCTGACTCGACGAGAACGTTCCCGACTCAGAGTCGAAGCGCCATCTCCATCTCGAAGCTCTCGGAGCCACAGGTCTCGAAGCCGAACTTGTGATAGAGCGCGATCGCCGCCTGATTCCAGCGCTCGACGGTGAGCCAGACGTGCTCCGCGCCGTCAGCCTGGGCGGTTCCGAGCAGCCCTTCGAGGAGTTGTGAGCCGATCCCGGCCTGCTGGTGGGTGTCGAGAACGAAGATCGCGAGTTCGTAGGCCTCCTCGCCGTCGGGCACGAGGGTCGCGTGGCCGACGCACTCCTCGCCGTGGACGGCGACGACGTTGTAGCTCCCCGCGAGGATCACTTCGAGCCAGTTCTCGACGGCGGCCTCGTCGGCCGGCGGGATGCCCTGGGCGCGGTCGGCGGGGTCGAACGCGACGTACATCGCGGTCAGCGCCTCGCGTTCGTCGTCGTACTCCTGGATCCGGATCTCGCGGCCGTGGGCGTCGGTGAACGTGGTGGGCGGCGGGTCGAACGTCCGGGCGTGGTCCTCGGGGTAGTCCCTCATCGGGCGAGTGTCACCGAGGTCTCGGCGTTCAGGAGGACGAACTCGGTGGTGGGATCGAGCCGGATCTTCCCGGTCGGGGTGCGCTCGCCGCCGTCGAGCACCAGCCGGTCGAACCCGCCGGCCTCGGCGAGCTCGACCAGCGCGCCGCCGGCGTGGCCCTCGACCTGTTCGATCCCGGCGTCGATGCCGACGTCGTCGAGCATCGTTCGGATCCGCCGTTCGACCGCTTCGGGGTCCGTGACGTCGCTCTCGACCACCGCCACCGTGAGGTCGTCGCCGGTCTCGCGCACCCGCGCGATGGTCCGTTCGAGCGCGTCGAACGCCCGGTCCGTTCCGTCGATACCGAGCAGCACGTTCATGCTGGATGCTGGCGGCCTCGGAGGAAAACCGTTGTGGCGCTCGTGGCTCCCGAACGCTTTTTCACCCCCGTCCGCAACCCACCACGATGACCGACGACGCCCCACAGAACCCCGCACCGGCGGACGAGACCGGCGATGAACCGACCCCCGAGACGACCGTCCCCGAGGACGTCCGCACGTACGACCGCTTCTCGAAGATGGACGGCGCGCGCTACGAGCGCGCCAACGAGTTCCTGCGGGATCGAACGTACATCACCGCCCGCGAGTGGGCGATCGCCCGGCTCTGCGCCGACTTCCGAACCGAGACCGGCGTCGAGATGACCAAGATCGGCGAGCACCTCCCCGAGCTCGTCCCCTTCATGACCGACACCTACACGCCACAGGCCGTCAACCAGGCCCGCTCGGCGTTCGAGGGCAAGGTCCGAAAAGCCGGCGCGACGTTCCTCTACGGCGCGATGTGCGATTTCTTCACCGCCGAGGACCTCGACGACGTGATGTACGAGGCTACCGAGGTGGCGAAGTTCCTGCTCGAAGTCGAGGGCGTGGACCTCGCCTTCGACGACGA
Source organism: Halococcus salsus (assembly GCF_009900715.1). NCBI lineage: Archaea > Methanobacteriati > Methanobacteriota > Halobacteria > Halobacteriales > Halococcaceae > Halococcus > Halococcus salsus. Next base: position 442,544 of record NZ_JAAAJC010000002.1, on the reverse strand, counting down.
ACTCGCCGCCGAGGAACGGATCTCCTCGACGATGCGCGAGGTGCGAACCCAGAGCGCCGCGCTCCGCCACGACGACCTCACCTGTCCCCACTGCGGCGAACGGTTCGAACCGGGCGAGAGCGACGACCACGCAACTGACGACCCCTCATCCAGCGACGGCGACGAAGCGCCCGCCGATCCCGTCGAGTGAGCCGCTCGGCGGCACCGCCGGCGGTTGCGGTGTGGTTCGCGGGGCAGTCGCGGTGCGGTCCCCCTGGTGGATGAAGGGCGAGGCCGCGAAGCGAGGTGCGAGCACCGCGAGCCCCTCGACGCGAACGGTGAACGGGGCGTGGCCGACCACCGAGAGGTGGTTCGAAAATTTCCGATTTTCGTCACTGAGCGGAGCGAAGCTCCGCGAGGTCCAAAAGAGTCTCCGACTCTTTTGACGATCACGAGAGAGCTTTGCTCTCTCGAACGACCACGAGACGAACGGCGACCGCAGGAAGCCGTGAGCGCAGTGACCCGTGAGTGACGCGGCCGAGGGCTTCTGCGGGCGGTGTGGTAGCGGCGGCGGTGCTGGGCGCTTGCGACGACGGAATTCGCGTTCTTACTCGGCGTCGGGAAAGAACAGGTCCGGCTCGTCGTGGGTGAACGTCACCCACGTCTCGTCGTCGAGCGGGCGGACGTGGGTGTGCATCGCGCCCTCCGCGTGGCTCCGACGTTCGAGAGACTCGGCGTCCCGGTCGTCGTAGTAGGCCGGACAGCAGACCGCCTGCTCGGCTTCGGGGTCGGTGAGCACGAGTAGAAGGAACGTCATCCCCGCCTCCCGCGCGTGGTAGACCTCGTAGGAATCGAAGGTCGCCGCCGCGGTGACGCGTTCGAGTTCGTCGTACTCCTTGCCGGGGACGAGGACGTCGAGGCCGTAGCGTTCGTCGTTCTCGACGGCGACGTCGCCGGGGTGGAGTTCGAGCACCGAGTATCCCGCCTCGCGGTAGCCCGTGGCGGTGGCCGCCATGTCCTCCATCACCGCTTCCCAGGGTTCCACGACGCGCTCGAACGGGTTGTCCTCGGTCACACCTCTCCTGGGTCACTCGTCGACAAAAGCGTTGTTCCTGCGCCCGAAGCGCCGCGTTACCCCCGTCCGATCGTGAGAAACGACACCCGATCCGGGGTTCGACTGTCGATCCGGTCGCCGGGGTGCGCCAGACGTATATACACCCGTTTCGAACGGGGCGGCGTGACAGACCTCCTCTCGCTTTCCGGTCTGCGGACCCAGTTCGCCACCGATCGGGGGACGGTGAAGGCCGTCGACGGGCTCGACCTCACGGTCGAACAGGGTGAAACCGTCGGCCTCGTTGGCGAGTCCGGGTCGGGAAAGTCCGTGACGGCGCTCTCGACGATGGGCCTCGTCGACTCTCCCGGGCGGGTCGTCGACGGCAGCGTCGAGTTCCACGACGCCGACCTCGCGCGGTCGTTCGCCGACGAGTACCGCGGGGACTTCGCCGACCCTAACGCGGGCACCGTCGACCTCACCCGCGCGCCCGACGACGCGATGCGTCGGGTCCGCGGCGGCGAGATGAGCATGATCTTCCAAGACCCGATGACCTCGCTCAATCCCGCCGTGCCGGTGGGCGAGCAGGTCGCCGAGAGCCTCCGCCTCCACCAGTACGGCGGTCGACGGAAGGACTCCTGGTTCAATGCCGTTCGGGAGGTCGTACCGCGGGTCGGGTCGGGGCTCGACGACCGAGTCCTCGAAGACACCATCGAGATGCTCTCGGCGGTCGGGATCCCCGAACCCGCCGCGCGGGTCGAGGAGTTCCCCCACGAGTTCTCGGGCGGGATGCGCCAGCGGGTGCTGATCGCCATCGCGCTGGCGTGTCGACCCCAACTCCTGATCGCCGACGAGCCAACGACCGCGCTCGACGTCACGATCCAGGCGCAGATCCTCGACCTGATCAACGACCTCCAGGACGAGTTCGGGATGTCCGTTCTCTTCATCACCCACGACCTCGGCGTCGTGGCCGAGACCTGCGACCGCGTCGCGGTGATGTACGCCGGCGAGATCGTCGAGGAGGGCCCGGTCGAGGAGATCTTCGCGAACCCCTCGCACCCCTACACCTACACCCTGCTCGAATCGATCCCGCGCGAGGACGCCGACCGCCTGACCCCGATCGAGGGCAACGTGCCCGACCTCATCGACCTCCCCGAGGGCTGCCGGTTCGCGCCCCGCTGTCCGTGGGCGCACGCCGAGTGTCGCGAGGACCCGATCCCGTACCTCCAGCACGGCCCCGAGGACGTGAACCACCGCTCGAAGTGCGTCCTCCAGGAGTTCGACACCAGCGAGTACGGCACCGACGAGGGGGTGACGGCGACGGACGAACCGACCGCCGCCCCCGACCGGACGGCCGAGCCCCTGGTCTCGGTCGAGGGGATGAAGAAACACTTCTCGCAGACCGACGGCCTCCTCGATAGCTGGCTCGCGCGCGACACCAAACCCGTGCGGGCGGTCGACGGTGTCGACCTCGACGTCTACGAGGGCGAAACCCTCGGTCTCGTTGGTGAATCCGGCTGTGGGAAGTCCACGACCGGGCGCACCGTTCTCAGACTCCTCGAACCCACCGATGGGAAAGTGGTGTTCGCGGGTGAGGACCTCGCGGGGCTCGACGGCGACGACCTCCGGGAGAAACGCCGCGAGATGCAGATGATCTTCCAGGACCCGCTGTCGAGTCTCGACCCCCGGATGAACGTCGGCGCGACGATCGCCGAGCCGCTCACGATCCACGACCTCCCCGAGACCGACCCCGGCGACGACCGCTCGGAACGCGAGGCCCGCCGCGACCGCGTCGAGGAGCTCATCGAGGCGGTCGGCCTCGACGTCAGCCAGTACGACCGGTATCCCCACGAGCTCTCGGGCGGCCAGCGCCAGCGGGTCGGCATCGCCCGTGCGCTCGCGGTCGACCCCGAGTTCATCGTCTGTGACGAGCCGGTGAGCGCACTCGACGTGAGCGTGCAGGCCCAGATCCTGAACCTTCTCGAAGACCTCCAAGAGGAGTTCGGCCTCACCTTCCTCTTCATCGCCCACGATCTGTCCGTCGTGCGCCACATCTGCGACCGGATCGCCGTGATGTACCTCGGCGAGGTCGTCGAGGTAGCCAAGACCCGCGACCTGTTCGACGACCCGAAGCACCCCTACACCAGAGCGCTGCTCTCGTCGATCCCCGAACCCGACCCGACGACCGACACCGACCGGACGGTGCTCGAAGGCGACGTTCCGAGCCCCATCACCCCGCCCTCGGGCTGTCGGTTCCACACCCGGTGTCCGTCCGTGATCCCGCCCGAGGGCCTCGACGTCTCCCAGGAGAGCTACCGCGAGGTGATGGACTACCGCCAGCGCGTCGCGGACGAGTCGCTATCGGTGGCCGACGTCCGGGCGGAGGCGGCGGCGAGCGGGGAGGTCGCGACCGACGGTGGCGTGCCAACACGGGCGCTCTGGGACGAGCTGTTCGACCACGCCGACGGGCTCGACGCCGAGTCGCGGTCGGTCGTCGAGGCGTCCTTCGAGCGCGTGGCCGACGGCGACTTCCAGGGGGCGAGCGAGCTCCTCCGCGAGCGTTTCGAGAGCGTCTGCGAGCGCGAGCGGCCGACCCTCGGCGAGGGCGCCCACCCCGCGGCGTGCCACCTCCACGACGACTGAACCACCGGGCCGAACCTCGGCGAGGCGCAACATTTACCGGTATCCTTATTAGCCCCCTGTCATCAGTAGGCGTATGCCAGACGATAGCGAACGGAATAGACGTTCCTTCCTCAAGATAGCCGGCGGTGCGGCGGCCGCAGCGGCGGTCGCGGGCTGTCTCGGCGGAACCGATGACTCCGGTGGCGGAAACGGGAGTAACGGCTCCGGAAGTGGCGGTTCGAGTGGAACCGGCTCCAGTGCGGGGAACGGGAGCAGCGGCGGCGGTGGCGGGAGCGGCTCCAACACGCTCGCGTACGCCCGCGGGAGTCACTCCGCGACGCTCGACCCGCAGAACTCCACCAGCGGCGAGGTCGCGAAGGTCACCGAACAGATCTACGACACCCTGATCAACTTCAAGCCCGGGAAGTCGACGCTCACGAAGGGGTTGGCGACCGACTGGAACCTCGAGGGGACGACCGCGACCCTCACCCTCCGCGAGGACGCGGTCTTCGACAACGGCGAGACGTTCACCGCCGACGACTTCGTGGCCACCTACCGGCGCTTTACGGACCCCGACTACCAGTACTACCCGGGCGACGACTACGTCTCGGGCTACGGGCCGTTCACCCTCGGTAACTGGATCGACGACATCTCGACGGAGGGGAAGAACAAGCTCACGATCGAGCTCACCCAGAAGTACGCGCCGTTCCTCCGGAACCTCGCGATGTTCGCGGCGTCGGTGCACTCGAAGAAGGCCATCGAGTCCGAGCGCGACCTCGCGAAGAAACCGGTCGGGACGGGGCCGTTCAGTCTCGAGAACCTCGACGACGCGAACGAGGTCATCCGGCTGTCGGCCCACAAGCAGTACTGGGGGAAGGGCCCGAACGTCGACGGCGTGGTCTTCGAGACCATCGGTCAGAACTCGACGCGTGCGCAGTCGCTGGCCGAAGGCGAGGTCGACATCGTCGACGGGTTGGGGGCCCAGTCCTCCCAGCAGCTCCAGTCGGCCGACGCGGCCGAGCTCCGCCAGATCGACGGCATCAACGTCGGCTATATGGCGTTCAACATGGCGAGCGTGAAGCCGTTCCAGAACAAGAAGGTCCGCCAGGCGATCAGCTACGCGATCAACACCAAGGCGATCGTCGAGAACATCTACTCGGGCTTCGCGAGCCAGGCCTCCCAGCCGCTGCCGCCGAACGTGATGGGCCACAACGGGAGCATCGACCCCTACGCCTACGACACCGAGAAGGCCCAGTCGCTGCTGGAGGAGGCGGGTTACGGCGACGGCTTCAGCTTCGAGCTTTCGACGTTCAAGAACCCGCGGGGCTACAACCCCTCGCCGCTACCGACGGCCCAAACCGTGAAATCGAACCTCTCGGAGGTCGGGATCGAGGTCTCGGTCAACCAGATGTCGTTCGATCCGTTCCTGACCTACACCCAGGAGGGCAAACACGACGCGTGTTTCCTCGGCTGGTACACCGACAACGCCGACCCGGACAACTTCATGTACGTTCTCCTGGACCCCCAGGTCGAGGAGGACAAGCTCACACAGGGTCAGGACTGGGTGAGCTTCGACACCGAGGGCTACAACACCTCCAACGCCTCGGGCTGGGCCAACCGGCAGTACATGACCCTCGTCGGGGACGCCCAGTCCACCTACGACACGGCCACCCGGAAGAAGAAGTACAAACAGGCCAGCCAGATCGCCCACGACGAGGCACCGTGGGTCTACCTCGACTACGCGAAGGAGCTTCGCGGGGTCGGCAACCGCGTGAACAACTACACCCCCGCCGCGATCAGCGGGCCCTACCTCAACCTCGTCACGCTCGATGGGTGAGCCACGCGGTGCACACGCGCTCTACAGGGTGGCCGCCTGATGGTCTCGGTGCGCTTCATCGCCAAGCGTCTGTTGCTGCTCGTCCCGGTGCTGTTCGGGGTGGCGACGGTGGTCTTCGCCATCCTCCAGCTCTCGCCGGGCAACCCCGCACGGGTGATCGCGGGTCAGCGCGCCTCGCAGGCGTTCGTGAATCAGGTCGAACAGCAACTCGGGCTCGACGACCCGATATGGGTGCAGTACGGTCGCTTTCTCGCCGATGTCGCCCGGTTCGACCTCGGCCAGTCCTACACCATCCAGCGCAACACGCCGGTGACGACGATCCTCGCCAACAAGCTCCCGGTGACGATCGAGCTCGCCCTCTACGGCCAGCTCATCGGGATCGTTCTCGGGATCCCGCTCGGGATCATCAGCGCGGTCAATCAGGACACCATCACCGACCACCTCACCCGAGTCGGTGCCCTCTCGGGGATCAGCGTCCCGATCTTCTGGAGCGGACCGCTCGTGATCCTCCTGTTCTCCCAGATACTCGGCTGGGTGCCGACCAGCGGCCGGATCGACTCCCAGGCCTACTCGATCGAGCCCATCACGGGGCTGATCACACTCGATACGTTCGTCCAGGGTATCCAACAGAGCCTCACCTCGGGCTTCGACCCCGCGAACTTCGCACCGTTTATCTCGGCGGTCAATCACATGATCCTGCCGGCGCTCACCATCGGGATCTACTCGATGGCGCTGATCTCGCGGATGATGCGCTCCTCGATGCTCGAAGTCATCAGGCAGGACTACATGCGTACCGCTCGCGCGAAGGGCCAGGGTGCGAAGATCACGATCATGAAACACGGGCTCCGGAACGCGCTGATCCCCGTCATCACCGTGATCGGGATCCAGTTCGGCTCGCTGCTCGGCGGTGCGGTGCTCACCGAGACGGTGTTCGGGATCGGCGGCATCGGTACCCTCCTCGTGCGAGCGATCGAGGTGGGCGACTACCCCGTGGTGCAGGGCACGGTGCTGGTGTTCGCGTTCCTCTTCACGCTCGTGAACCTCGGCGTCGACATCACCTACTCCGTGCTCGACCCGAGGATCCAGCAATGAACGTCCCCACCGAAACGGAGGCGACGCGGTGAGCACCGAAACCGAAATGGGGGCCACCCGGTCCCGGGGGCTCTTCGACCGCCTTCGGGCGTCGCCGTTCCTCTCGGACCTCCTCTCGAACCGGCTGGCGCTCGCGGGGCTCACCATCATCGTCGTGATGGTCGTGGTCGCGCTCTACGCCAAGCTGTTCGTCGACCTCGAAGCCATCTCGCTCACCCAGTTCGGTCAGAACCCGCCGCGGCAGGCACCCGGCTGGTGGGTCCACCTCTTCGGAAATCCGAGTGCGACCCTCCAGCCCGTCGGTTTCCTGGACTACCCGTTCGGCACCGACGGCCAGGCCCGCGACATCTTCCCACGCGTGCTCTACGGCGCGTGGTACGCCATGCTCTACGGCACGATCACGGTGGGGATCTCGACGGTCGCCGGCGTGGGACTCGGGATCGTCGCGGCCTACTTCGGTGACGTCACCGACAACGTCGTGATGCGGACGATGGACGTTCTGCTCGCGTTCCCCTCGCTCCTGCTCGCGCTCGCGCTGGTCGCCATCTTCCCCGACGACCTCGGGCTCTGGCGGGCGGTCGCGGCGCTCACGCTGGTCTACACCCCGCGGTTCGCCCGCGTGATCCGCGGGGCGGCGCTCGCGGTGCTCGAAGACGAGTACGTCGACGCCACCGAGTCGCTCGGCGCGACGAGCCCCCGGATCATCGTCCGGCACATCCTGCCGAACTGTCTCGCGCCCATCACCGTCCAGAGCACCCTCAACTTCGGGCTGGCGATCATCGACCTCGCCGCGCTCTCCTTCCTCGGGTTCGGCGCGGCCACCGGCACGCCCTCGTGGGGGCTGATGCTCTCGAACGGCGTGGACCAGGGGCTGCTCACCGGGCAGTGGTGGTGGTCGTTCTTCCCCGGCCTCCTGCTCGCGCTCACGGTGCTCGGGTTCAACCTGCTCGGGGACGGGATGCGAGACGCGCTCGACCCCCGGATGCGCGAGGCCATCGACTGAGGGATGGGCCCCCAGGAATGGCTCCTCGTTCGAACCCGCCTTCTCGGCACCGCCGCGGCGGTCGGTGTCGTCGCCGGCGGCCTCGCTGTGCTCGGTCTCTCGGTCCTCCGAAACCTCGACTTCGCCAGCACGCAGACGTTCGCGGTCGGCGCGCTCGTGCTCGGTTTCGGCGTGCTCGGTTGGTCGGGGTCGGTGCTCGCGGGCCGCGGTATCGAGTCGCTTCAGACGTATCTCGACGCCGGCACCGACTGGACCGAGGCGGACTCCCGGCGCGCCATGACACGGGTTTTGGGGTTCGGTGCGGGCGTGATGGTCGGGGTCGTTCTGGCGACGGTCGCCATTGGGTAAGCAGAACACCCGCCCCGACGAACCGTTATCCGGTGGGCGTTCCTCCCTCGACCGATGAGCCGTCAGATACTCCTCGGTGCCGGTGTGGTGTCGGTCGCCGTCGGGGTGGCGCTCCTCGTTCGGCCCGCCACCGGGGACCGGCACCGGGACGTTGGCTCGCTCGCCGGCGCGTCGGTGCCGGGCACGTTCGGCACCGCGACGGCGCGCCTCAACGGTGCCGTCCTCGTTCTCGTCGGGCTGGTGCTCCTCGTCTCGTCCCTCACCGACTGAGACGAACGTTCTCGCCGCCCACCTCGCCGAAGCGCTCGCCGTCCTCGTTCCGTTCGTAGACCGTCTCCCCGCGAACCATCGTCAGTTCCGGGAAGACGCCGTTCCAGCCCTCGAACGGCGTCCAGCCCGCCTTCGAGTGGAGCCCCTCGCCACGGATCTCGCGCGGCGAGTCGGGGTCGACCAGCACGAGGTCGGCGTCCCGACCCGCCTCGACCCGGCCCTTCCGCGGGCGGTCGAAGACGGCGGCGGGGTTCGCGGCCGTGAGGTCGCGGACGCGCTCGTAGCCCAGCCGTCCCTGACGCGCTTCCTCCAGCAGGAGCGGGAGCGCGGTCTCGACGCCCGGAACGCCGCTCGGGGCGTCCCAGATGCCCGCGTCCTTCTCGGCGCGGGTGTGGGGCGCGTGGTCGGTCGCGATCACGTCGACCGTTCCGTTCGCGACGCGGTCGTAGACCGCGGCCCGCCGTTCCTCGCTCCGGAGTGGGGGATTCATCCGGCCGAGGGTCCCCAGGTCGTCGAGATCGTCGCGCGAGAGGAGGAGGTGGTGGGGCGTGACCTCGCAGGTCATCCCTGCCTCGTTCGCGGCATCGACGCCCTCGGGCGTGCTGGTGTGGGCGATGTGTACCCCTGACCCAACCTCTCGACCGACCTCGCACGCGCGCTCGACGGCGACGGCCTCGGCTTCGGCGGTTCGGTAGGCGCTCCAGGCGTCCGCGTCGTCGCGGTTTCTCGCACCTTCGTCGAACAGCGTCGCGTCCTCGGCGTGGACGGTCACGGGGACCCCGTGGTCGGCGGCCTCGCGGGCGGCCGTCGCGAACAGGTCGGCGTCGATACCCATCTCGCCCGTTGAGTCCGCGAGGAACACCTCGCCGAGCGCGAACAGCGGGCGGTCGAACAGTTCCTCGGGGTCCCACTCGGGCGTGACGCCGCCGTTGATCCCGAAATCCACGATCGAGTCGGTCGCCAGGTCGGCCTTGTCGTCGAAGGCGTCGCCCGTGACCGTTGGCGGCTCCGTGTTCGGCTGGTCGACGACCGTGGTGACCCCGCCCGCCGCCGCCGACCGGCTGCCCGTGGCCCAGGTCTCCTTCTCGGGGAACCCCGGCTCCCGGAAGTGGACGTGTGTGTCGATCATCCCTGGGAGGAGGAGGTCGTCGTCGGTGTCGAGGACGCGTTCGTCGGCGTGCGGGTCGAGGTCGGCCTCGACGGCGGCGATCCGCTCGCCGTCGACGCGGACGTCGCGCCGGCGGCCGTCGGCGAGCCGCGCGTTCGTGATGAGCATACCGCAGCCACCGCGTCCGCGGGCCTAAGCCTCCCGGTCGTCGGCCGCTTCATCGTCGCCCTCGACCAGCGCCGTCTCGACCGCCCGCACGACGGCTTCCGGCTCGCTCTCCCCGCCCGCCCGCTCGACGCTCCCCACCGATTCCGGGTCGAACGGCACGTCGAGCGCGGCGTAGACGGGGTCAAGCGCGGTCACTATCTCCGCCGCGTCGCGGGTGAGGACGATGCCCGCGACGAGCGCGGCCTCGCCGGTGACGCGCTGGGCGAGGCCCGCGATCTTTCCGTTCGCCTGGAGCGAGTGCGATCCCGGACAGAACGAGTCGGGCGGCTCGCCGGGGCGGGCGTCGACCCCGAGTTCCTCGAATGCGGTCAGGAGGTCGTCGGTCGCACGGTCATAGCGTTCGGTGATTCCTTCATTGACGGGTTCGGCGCGCGCGAAGGTCACCGTGGTCCCGGTGTAGGCCACCGCGCGACCGCCGACCTCCCGTTCGACGACCGGGAAGTCGTGGTCCTCGGCGGCGCGTTTGGCCTCCTCGTAGCCGTTCTCCTGAGAGTCGCGCCGCCCGAAGGCGACCTGGCGGTGGGGCGTCCAGACCCGGACCGCCGGCTCGCCGGTCTCCTCGGTGTGCTCGAACAGCTCCCGGGTTCGGGCCCTGTCGGCCTCGATGTCCTCGGCCCGGCCCTCGACGATTCGCATGTCGGTCCTACGGACGGGAGGGCTAAACGCCCGCGGGTCCTCCGATCGTCGATGGCCGTCCCACTCGGTGCCGACGTCCTCTCTCGGTACCAGCGCTTCTCGCTCTACAACTCGCCGTACACCTCCCACGACCGCGGCCACGCGGTGGATCTCTATCCCGATTCGGGGCTCGGGCCCGCCGAAGAGTCGTCCGTCGCGCCGTCGCCCGTCGCGGGCGAGGTGCTCGAAACCCGAACCGTTCGCGCACCGCCGAAACCCTACGCGCCCGACCACGATCATCTGATCCTCGTCGACACCGGCCCGCACGTCGCTCGGATCCTCCACGTCGACCCAGGCGTCGACCCCGGGGACACCATCGACGTCGGCGACCCGCTCGGCAGCCTCGTCCGCGCGGGCTTCTTCGCGCCGTGGGTCGACAACCACGTCCACCTCGAACTCCGGGCTCCCGATCAGAACCCCTACCGCGCGAGCGGGTCGCTGGCGCTCGATCCCGACGTCGAGGTCGAGGCGCTCGACTGGAACGGGTCGGGCCGTGTGGTCGAGACGGGCGAGACCTACGTGGTCCTCGACGCGCCCGCCAACCCCGCGCCGGGCGAGCGATTCGTTGGCATCGCGAGCGACGAGGGACGGGTGCTCGACGGGGGGCTCGTCCACTACGCGGGCGGCGGCGCGCTCGGCACCTCTGCAGAATCGGTTTCGCTGTTCGGTCAGCGAATCGGAACCACTGCGGGCCGAAACGTGACGTGGGAACCGCTCGAAATCCTCGCCAACGACGAGCCGATCACCGGGCTATCGCTGTGCTGTGCTCGCGACCCCGCCTTCGGCGCGAAGCTCGTCTGTCCCAGCCACGCGTTCGCCGTCGACGACCGTATCGAGGTCGACCTTCGCCCCACGGACGACCCGATTCGGCTGGGCTGACACCGGCTGCGGTGCGTTCCGTTCGCGATGCGGAGGTGGTTCGGATGCTGTAGCGCGCGCTCGCGGTCGTGTGTGAGCGATAGCGAACACCGACCGCGGACATTGTGCGAGGGATGAGCACCGGAGCGAGTGAAACGAGCGAGGAGCGCAGTCGGCTGGGGAGGCTCGTGGCTGTCGAGAGGCGGTCTGCGGTTCTCACTTGTATCGGGTGAGTGCGGTTCTTAGCCGCTGTTCGACGCGACGTGTACTGCGGGTCGCAGAGAAGTGGTAGGCGCGTCCGGTTCTCAGACGCTATTCGACCTCGTCATCCATCGGTTCCCGCTCAGACCGATCGATTCACCCACCTTCTCGATGCGCCGATTTCGCCTGCTGATACACCTTGTCGTTCTCCACTCGCTCCCACCAGACCTCATAAATCAGCGCGGCCTCGCGTTTGTCGTGGTCGACCCACTTCTCGGGGTCGCGTTCTTCCCCATCTACGTACTTCTGTCCACCAGGACAGCGCGCGTAGCGCATCGCCCGGGTGTAGCCCATCTGCAAATATTTCCGCGCCATGTCCATCCCCGGGAAGTCGCCCTCGTCGCGGTACTCCCGATACTTCGCGTAGATGGCCGCCCCGGCCTCGTCGGCGGTCTCGCGGTCGGCGTAGCCCCAGTAGTCGAGAAGTTCGCTCTTGTACGGTTCGACCTTGAACACGCCCTCCTCGCCGCGGCCGACCTCGTACTCCTCCGGGTGCTCGCGAAAGTCGATGTCGTACTCCGGGCCATCGGACATGCCCGCGCTCGGCACCGACCACGCCTCACGGTGTCGCTTGCGGTCATCGGTGGCTACAAACCGCTCGCCGGTGATGTGGCGGTATGAGCGACGCCGACGTTCCGGACGGGATGACCGACCTGCTCCAGGAGTTCATCGACGACCACGGCTACCTCTCGTGGCTCGGGACGACCGTCGAATCGATGACCCACGACACGCTCGTGCTGTCGGTCCCCTTCGACGAGAAGCTCTCGAACTCCCGGCCGGGCGACGGCGACGACCCGGCCCAGGTCCACGGCGGCATCGCCGCGACCCTCATCGACACCGCGGGTGGGATCGCGCTCCGGCCCCACCTCGACGACCCGCTCAACGGCGGCGTGGCGACCATCAACCTCAACGTCAACTACCTCCGGCCTGCCGGCGGCGACCTCACCGCCACCGCGGAGGTCGTCAGAGCAGGATCGAGCGTCGGCGTCTCCACCGTCACGGTCGAGAGCGAGGCCCCCGACGGCGAGTCCAAACCCGTGGCGACGGGCCAGGGTGCCTACCGGCTGTTTCGGTAGCGCTACCCGAGCGAGAGCGTGAGACACCGCACCGACCCACCCGCCTTCTGGAACTCGTCCGTCGGAACCTCGTGGACCTCGAATCCTGCACTCTCGACCCGTGCGGCCGTCTCGGGGTTGCCCGCGCCCATCACGACGTGCTCGCCGTCGATAGGGTGGCAGTTGCAGGCCAGCCCGCGCTCGGACTCGCCCGGTCCGGCCTCGATCACCCGATCGAAACAGCCCTCGATACGCTCGCGGCTCGCGTCGGTGAACGCCGCCGGCTCGACCAGGACCGTGGATTCGTCGAGCGGCGCGAAACAGACGTCGAGGTGGTAGTAACGTTCGTCGACGAGTTCGAGTCCCAGGATAGGAACCCCGAGGAGATCGGCGAGCTCGTCGTAGACCGCTCTGCTGGTTCGGATACCGTAGCCACCCCAGAGCAGCCGTCGACCGGGATGCCAGATCGCGTCGCCGGTGCCCTCGAACGGGCCGCTCTCGACGGTGTGGACGGTGTAGTCCTGGTCCTCACACCACGCCGCGAAGTAGTCGACCTCGTCGGCGCGCTCGCTGGTCGCCATCCGCGAGAGCACGACCCCACGCTCGTCGGGGAGCGCGAGCCCGTGGTTCGCACAGAACACCATGTCGGGAAGCTGCGTCGGACCTCGGACCGCCGGGCGACGGTCGCGTGCACCCACCACGGCCTCGTCCGGGTCGAGCACCGTGGTCCGTGCCGGGAGGTCGTCGTAGACCCCACGGAGGTCGTCCCACTGCTCGCGTGCCCGCGCGGCGTCGGCTCCGGCCTCGGGACGCATGTAGGGGTTGATACGGTAGCTCACCCCGAAATATTGGGGTCGAACCAGCAACGTCGTGCGCTCGCGCGAACGGGCATCGGCATCCGTGGGTACGAACCCGACACGGTCCGTGGGGTCGTGGACGGCGGTCTCGACGGACATTCGTCCCGACAACCGACGTCGAATACCGTATACGTTTCGGAGTACGGTAGTTAACTGCTTGTTTATGAAATTCGAGGCGGATTTCCGACGCTACTGTTCGCTTCCGAACGTGATATTGGCGCGTTCTGTGACTTCCCCGAACAACCAGTCGGCGTGGTCGAGCGCGTACTCGTGGTGGGCGTCCTCGATGGCTCCGATGGCGTCCGGGACGAGGACGGGTCTGAAATCCCGGAGGCCGGCGCTGCCCGCGGTGTGGAGCACGCAGACGTTCGCGAGCGTCCCACAGATGAGGAGGTCGTCGACCCCGCGCGCCCGCAGCCACCCCTCCAGCTCGGTGTCGTGGAAGGCGTCGTAGGTGTGTTTCTCGACGACGTGGTCGGCCTTGCCAGCGAGTTCGTCGACGACTTCGGCTTCCCACGACCCCTCGACGACGTGCTCGCCCCAGCGCTCGAACTCGTCGTAGTAGTGGTTCCCCGCGAACTGCTCCGGCGGGTGGACATCGCGCGTGAATACCGTCTTCACACCCGCCGCCCGGGCGTCCGTGACGAGGTCGGCGATAGGGTCGATCACGTCCTCGCTGGCGGGGGCGGAGAGGCTCCCCTCCGGGTGACAGAACCCGTTTTGCATGTCCACGACGACGACGGCGGTCCGGTCGGGGTCGAACTCCATGTGTCCGCTACCCACGACGCGGGCAAAGCTCTTTTCGCGCCGGTTCGGGGTGTTCCCGCCCGTCGCCGCAGTCGGACGTTTTTTGCCCGCGGGTCACATCGCCATCGTATGCGAGCCGTCGCCGTTCTTTCCGTGGTCGCGCTGGTGGTTCTCGCCGGCTGTAGCGTCCCGTTTCTCGGTAGCGGTCCCAACGCCTCCGCTCCCACCTCGGGTTCGAGCGGGACGACGGAGGGAGGCGGAGCGGCCAAGGGGGACACGGGCGGTTCTAGTGACGGCACGGGCGCGGCCAGTGCGGGCACGATCCCCCCGGACCCCGCGAACGACGCGCTCGGGTGGGAGGGCGGCTACTGGTACAACGAATCGATAGCGGTCACGACCGGCGACGGCTACAACGCCAGCGAGCGCGCCGCGCTCGTCAACGTCACGATGGCGCGCGTCGAGCGGATCCGGGGGCTCGAGTTCACGCAGTCGGTGCCGGTGGAGGTCATCTCCCGTGCCGACTACAGCCGGTCGACCGGCGACGGCGGGGGCCGGTCGCCGGCCTTCCGGACGTTCGACAACGCGAAGTTCGAAGGGATGTTCCTGGTCGGCGAGGACCGCAACTCGCTCGCGGTTCAGCAGTCGAACCGCGGCCAGAACGTCCTCGGCTACTACAGCCCGGCGAACGACTCGATCGTGGTGGTCTCGCCGACGGCCACCCCCGACGTCGACCCCTCGACGCTGGCCCACGAGCTGACCCACGCGCTCCAGGACCAGCACTTCGACCTCTCGTCGTCGAACCCCGCGACGCGCGACGCTTACAACGCCCGGAACGGGCTGGTCGAGGGCGACGCCAACTACATCGAGGACCAGTACGACGCGGCCTGTGAGGCCGAGTGGCAGTGCACCGAGGCCGCGGCCGGGAGCGCTGGCACCGCCAGCGGCGGGGACGGCGACAGCACCAGTAGCCTCGACCTCGGGGTCTACATCCTCTCGTACTTCCCGTACGCCGACGGCCCCGCGTTCGTCAGCTATCTCCGTTCGCACGGCGGCTGGGACCGGGTGAACGCGGCCTACGACGACCTCCCGGCGAGCGCCGAGCAGGTCATCCACCCCGAGAAATACGGCTCCGACCCCCCCACCAACCTCACGGTCGCGAACAGCACCGCGAACGGCTGGGAGCGGGTGCGCCCGCCGGGCCGGCCCGACTACGCCGTGCTCGGCCAGTCGGCGCTCGCGGCGACCTTCGGCGCGACGCTCTACGACGACTACAACGACACCTCGGTCGTCGCGCCGGGAGCGTTCCTCAACCTCGAAGCCGGGAGCGTCAACACCAGCGACCCGTTCAACTACGGCTTCAACTACACCAACGGCTGGGACGGCGACCGGATGGCGGTCTATCGGAAGGGCAACGAGACGGGCTACGTCTGGAAGCTCGCGTGGGATTCGCCCGCCGAGGCCCGCGAGTTCGTCGACGGCTACCACGACCTCCTCTCGCACTGGGGCGGCGAGCCCGAATCGGGAAGCGGGGACGTCTGGGTGGTCCGTGACGACAGCCCCTACAGCGACGCCTTCCGGATCACACGGGATGGGAACACCGTCACCATCGTCAACGCACCCGAGACCGGCGACCTGAACGACGTCCACGCGGGCGGCTGACGAACACGCTTTTCCACCCTCCCCGAGGAGGTCGTACATGCCCGACCCCGAGTTCGATATCGTCTCGCCCGCCGTCATCCGCGAGGGCCGCGCCACCGACGCCTACTTCGAACGGACCGTCGAGACGCTCGACTACGTCGGGAAGAATCCACGAGTCGTCGCCGAGGTCACCGCCGACCAGTTCTCGACTGGGGAGTTCGAGGTCTTCGCCGGGATCGAGGACGCCGCCCACCTCCTTCGTGGGCTAGATGTCGACGCCGACGCCCTCCGCGAGGGACAGCTGTTCGACGGCGGGCCGGTGCTCCGGATCGAGGGACGATACCTCGAGTTCGCTCGGTTCGAAACCGCGCTCTTGGGGTTTCTCTCGCACCCCTCCGGGATGGCGACGAGCGCGCTCCGGGCGCGGCTGGCCGCCCCCGATTCATCGCTGTTGAGCTTCGGCGCGCGCCACGTCCACCCCTCGATCGCGGCGGTCGTCGAGCGGAGCGCGCTGGTGGCGGGTTTCGACGGCTTCTCGCACGTCGCCGCGGGCGACCTCCTCGACCGGGAGGCCAGCGGCACGATGCCCCACGCGCTCGTGATCTGTTTCGGGAAGGGAAACCAGGAGGACGCGTGGGTCGCCTTCGACGAGGCCGCGCCCGAGTCCGTCCCGCGGATCGCGCTGTGTGACACCTACACCGACGAGGTCGACGAGACCCTCCGGGCGGCCGACGCGCTCGGCGAGGACCTCGACAGCGTCCGGATCGACACCACGGGCTCGCGCCGCGGGGACTTCCGGCACATCCTGCGCGAGGTGCGCTGGGCGCTCGACGCGCGGGGCCGCGAGGACGTCGGCCTCTTCGCCAGCGGCGGGCTCGGCCCCGAGACGCTTCGGGACCTCCGGGACGTCGCGGACGGCTTCGGCGTCGGGAGCTACGTCTCGAACGCCGACCCCGTCGACTTCGCGCTCGATATCGTCGAGATCGACGGCGAACCCGTCTCGAAACGCGGGAAGCTCTCGGGAAGGAAGCAGGTCTATCGAACGTCCACGGGCGGTCACCACGTCGCGCTCGCCGACCACGACGCCGAGGGCGAGCCACTGTTGGAGCCACTGATCCGCGACGGTGAGGTCATCCGGGAGTTCGACCTCGACGCGGCGGCCGAACGAGCGAGAGCGGACGCGGAACTCGTGGACTTCGGGACCGACGACTGAGGGGCTATCTGCCTGGGGGATTACCGATCGGGACGGTCGAGAACACGATGTTGTATCCCATCAAAACGACCAACAGAACAGCTACGGCAACCCGGACCGTGCGGCGTCGTGAGACGGTGATTACGCCAGCAAGCGAGAGCAGGGCGGCGACGAGAACGACGATGCCGACGAGTGAAGTCAACAGCCGTCCGCTGACCTGCCCGATCTGGACCGTTAGAACCGCGAGAACTGCGGCGACGACCCGCAGACCCGTCAGCCCACGACCCGACCTCGTTTCCGACATCCTCATCGATTCACCGCTACTTGTTATCAACTAAGTGTCTGTAGGCCGGTAGTGGTCGGCTGGCAGTCCGCGTCCGAACGGTTTTATTCGCCCGCCGAGAATCTTCAACTGGCAGAGAGAGCCCGGCCACCGCGGCGGGCCGGCGCGGATTCGTCGCGCCGGCCCACACGCGAGGAACGTCCCCCCACCGCCGGGCAGGCGACCGGGGCGACCCCGGGGCGGGAGACCGTCGGCTCTGGAACAGCAACGAGACCCCTCCACCCGACCGATGAGATGCGGGCGGTGGTTTCACCACCGCCTTGGCGCGAGCGGCACGGGGCGCATCGCGCCCCGAAGCGAGCGCGCGAACCCTGCGCAGAAGGGCTCAAACCCGAGAAAGCAACGGGGAGCTAACCGATCGAGGGACGACGGTGGAGAACGGATGGAACGGCGAAACCTCGCCGGTGCAAGTCCGCGCCACGCGGCACACGCCGCACGGTAGCCCGGCAGGGGCGCGGACGCACAGCCGAATGCCGGGACGAACAGAAGGGGGCGTACTCCTCTCAGCCACTCACGTCGCGAGCGACGACCACGAACCGGCGATCTTTGTCTCGTTTTGCGACGCGTGTGTTCCGGCCGAACGACCGCTTCGGGCCCCAATCCACCGGCAGCCACTGGATACCATCGATCGCCGACGAAACGCATAGCTGCAGGGCTCACCGACGACGCCCGCATTATCCCTCTCCGAACCCTATCGGACACCAGTGCGGCACGCCGGCGGCGGTCGCCGGTTCACCTGAGTGATTCACCAAATGGCTACCACCGGATCAACCGTCGACGTCGAACAGTTCCTGAAGAACCTAACCGCGCTGCGGTACCGTGAGGTCACGATGACGCTCGCGACCCTCGCGGTTCTCGCCGGGGCGGTCGTGTTCTTCCCCGGCATGGAGAACGTCACCCAAGGGATCCAGGCGGACGTCTCGCCCGGTCTCCTAGTGCTCTTCCTCGTGGTCGCGATCGCTGCAGGCGCGATCAAGGGGATGCTCGGGTTCGGCTACGCGCTGATCGCGACCCCCGTTTTCGCGAGCGTCGTCGACCCCACCCTCGCGGTCGTCGTGCTCGCCATCCCGCCGTGGATGATCAACGTCTTCCAGGTCGGCGAGACCGACACCGGCCTCGAATTCGTTCGCGAGGAGTGGGTGCTGATGGTGCTCGCGGTGCTCGGCGCGGTCGTCGGGGTGGTCGCCCTCAGCACCTACAGCGCCGGCCCGATCGTCCCGTTCGTCATCGCGCTGGTCATCCTCGGCTACGCGCTCTTCGAGATCTTCGGCGGGTTCCTCAGAGTCGAGGAGGCCCACCACCCGGTCGCGCTCGGGACCGCCGGCGCGCTGGAGGGGTTCCTGCTCGCCGTCTCGAACCTCGGCCCGCTCCTGCCCGCCTACTTCCACACCTTCGAGCGCGACACCGAACGCTACATCGGGGGTCTCTCGATGGTGCTCGGGACGATCTTCACCGTTCGGATCGTCGTGATGCTCTTCGATGGACTGATGACGCCCTATCGGCTCTGGCTCGGCTGTGCCATCGCTGTCGTCACCATCGTCGGCCTCCTCCTCGGCACCTACCTCCGCCGATTGGAGGTCGACGAGACCAAGTTCAACTGGTTCGTGGTCGCGCTGCTCGTCGTGATCGCGCTCAACATCCTCCGGAAGACGGTCCCGGCGCTCTTCCTCTGATCAGGGCTTGAGGTAGGTGTAGCCCGCTTCCTGGAGGCGCGCGAGCTCGCCGACGCCCGAGGGAACCACCTCGACGCCGTCGATGAGGTCGGCCTCCCCGACCTCGGTTCCCGCGAAGGTGTTCCGACACTGCTTGAAGACGACACCGCGTTCTTGGAGGGTTTCGACCGCCTCGCGCTGTGGCGAGTCCGCGACGAGCAACTGGAGCCCGCCGCTGTTGGCGACCAGTGTGACCTCGTCCGTCTCGACCGTGGCGTCGTCGAGGAGGTTCGCGACGTTGTTCGTCACGCGGTCGTGCAGCTCGGGGTCGTCGTTCGAGTGGTGGAAGACCACGTTCACGACGGGGACGACGACCGCTATCGATTCAAACCGTTCGATACCGTCGGAGACGAACCCGATGGCAGGGGTGGGTCCGATACGACTTCGACCCTATCCACGCTACCCACATCACCCATCCGAGCACACGGCCTACGCGCCACAGCACCCGCCCATCACCCATCCGAGCACACGGCCTACGCGCCACAGCACCCGCACCCCAACCCCCGCGCCGTCGGTCGAATTCGTCCCAGAATTTGTCGTGGAAACGCCTGACACGGGCCGGCGAGAACGCCCGACGCAGTCGCTCTTCGGGCCGTATCTCCAGACGAAACCAAGGGGTTCGACGTGCGTCGAAGCGGATTACTTGGTGCGGAAGGCGCGGTCGCCGGCGTCGCCGAGGCCGGGAACGATGAACCCGTTCTCGTCGAGGTGGTCGTCGATGCTCACCGTCAGGAGGTCGGCCTCGGGGTAGGCGTCCCCCACTCGGAGGAGGCCCGGCGGTGCGCTGACCGCCGAGAGCACGATGAGGCGCTCGGGGTCGGCGTCGGAGAGGACGTGGTCGAGGACCGTACACATCGTCGAACCCGTGGCGAGCATCGGGTCGGCGACGATCACGGTGTCCTTCTCGGTGATCTCGGGGAGCTTGGTGTAGTCGATGGTGATCGGGAACTCGCCCTCGTCGTTCATTCCGGCACTTTCGTCGCGACCGGCGGAGATCACGCCCTGTTTCGCCCGCGGGAACGCCTTCAGCAGGCCCTCGACGAACGGCGTCGCCGCCCGGAGGACGTTGATGATCACGACGTCGTCGAGACCCTTCACGCGCTCGCCGGTGGTCTCTTCGAGGGGTGTGGTGATCGAGACGTACTCGGTCTCCATCGCGCCGTCGATGACTTCGTAGCCACAGATCCGGCCGAGTTTCACCAATCCTTTGCGGAAGGCGACCTGTTCGGTTTCGACGCTCCGGAGGCGCGAGAGCGTGTCGCGCGCGAGCGCGTGGGTAATGAGCGAGGCGGAGTCGCGTTCGACGATGGGCATGAATTGATGCGCCATCCGAGCGGGTATAAATTCACCCGTCCGGCGCGCCTTCGGGATGGGTTACCGGAGCACCGCGAGGTAGGTCACGAGCGCGAGCAGGAGGGTGGCGAGGCCGACGGTGACCCACGAGAACGTGAGACTCCCGACGAACGAGAGCCCCCAGACCACGAGGGTCGAGAATATCGCCGAGAGCACGAGGTCGATCGCGACCAGGACTCGAATGTCGCCGTCGGTGGCCATCGTTCGGATTCACGACCCCGCGGACTTAGCTCTGTTCCGCGACTGTTTGCGTGCAATCCCCACTTCTCGACCTTCGTGTCGTTCGCTCGGAAACTCGCCGTGTCGCTACGCGCCGGTGAGGAACGCCAGTAGCTGATAGAGCCCGTATCCCACCAGCCCCGCGCCGACGAGCGAGACGAGCCACGCGACGAGGGTGAAACCGATCTTCCGCATCGAGGTGCCCGCCGAGCCCGCGGCGAGCCCGCTCCCGATCACGCTGGAGATGATGATGTTGTTGAAGGAGATCGGGATCCCGAGCGCGATGGCGACCTGGGCGATGATGAACCCCGGGATCAGCGCGGCGATCGACCGCCGGACGCCGAGTTGTGAGTACTCCCGGGCGACGGCTTGGAGCAGTCGCGGCGAGCCCATCCACGCCCCGAGCAGGATGCCGACCGCGCCGAGGCCGAGCAGCAGAACCGCGGGCGTGCCGAGCGAGTCGAACAGGGGTTCGATCGGCCCCGTCGCGAGCCCGACCTGGCTCCCGCCGCTCGAGAACGCCACGACCGCCCCGAGACCGACCAGGAACCCTCGAATACCGGCATCGACCGACGCCTGCATCCGGCGGCGGAGGGCTAGGAAGACGACCGCGCCGAACGCGAGGCTCACGACCACGCTGACCAGGTCGTAGCCCGCGACGAGTTCCGGGCCGCTACCCACACGTCGTGAGACGAACTCCGCGAGGGTGCCTTGACCGTCGGGACCGGGGAAGATCGCCAGCCGGACGTTGGCGAGGATCGCGCCCACGAGGCCCGCGAGCGCCGGGACGCTGACCGTCTCGGGAACGTCGTCCCGCCGGAGGAGGGTCGCGGTACCGTAGGCGATCGTCGCCGAGACGAACGGCACCGCAACCCAGAACGACGCCAGCCGCGTGTAGGTGTCGAACGCCGGGGCACCGCCGAGGCTCAGCCCCGCCCCGACGACCGCACCGGTGGTGGCGAACGCCGCCGGGATCGGGTAGCCGGTCCTCACCCCTATCGCGATGAACGCCGCCGCGGTCAACAGCGCCGCGGCGGCCGCGAGCGGCGTGATCGAGACGCCGTCGATGAGGTCCTGTCCGACCGTTCGCGAGATGCTGCCACCCTGGGCGACCGCCCCGAGCGCCGCGAACACCCCGATGAAGAAGGCCGCGCGCATCGTCGGGAGCGCGTTCGCCCCCACCGCCGGCGCGAACGGCGGCGAGTTCGAGGACGCGCCGAGCGCCCACGCCATCCCGAAGCTCGCGAGCACCGCCACCCCGACCACGGCCAGCGACGTCGAGCTCTGGAGGACGACCCCGACGGTCATCCTCGTTCCCCGCACTGCGCGCGTCCCGTGCCGCCCGGCGGGTCCCGTCTCGCACCGACGACCGGTCGTCGAAATATCATGTACTACCCGGTACACCCGAGAACGAAAACCCTTGTCGGTCGGCTGAACGGCGTTCACGAACGCAAAAAGCCTATGAGCGCGAGACCGAAGATCGGAGCATGAGCCGAACGGATTCGGTCACCACGCCCGACCTCGAGTTCGGCCCCGACGGGCTCCTCACGGTGGTCGCCCAGGACGCCGAGACCCGCGAGGTCCTGATGGTGGCTCACGCCTCCGCGGACGCGATCGAACGCACCCGCGAGACGGGGCTGGGTCACTACTACTCGCGGAGCCGCGACGAACTCTGGCAGAAGGGCCAATCGAGCGGCCACGTCCAGCATATCGAGGAGATCCGCGTCGACTGCGACGGCGACGCCGTGCTCTACCTCGTCGACCAGGAGGGCGGGGCGTGCCACGTGGGCTACGAGAGCTGCTTCTATCGCACGCTCGACGGCGAGGTGGTCGCCGAACGCGTCTTCGACCCCGACGCCGTCTATGAGTGAGACGACCCACCGCGACCCGACGGCGACCCTGACGGCGGCCCACGAGGCGTACGACGCGGCCGTCGAGCGGGTCACCGACCACGGCGAGGCCGACCTCCGGGCGGTCGCCGACGCCTACGACCGTGCGACGACGCTGCTCGACAAGTACGAGGACCGGGCCACGGGCACCGGCGACTTCGAGGGCTTCATCGAGTTCCGGGAGTCGTTCGATTCGCTCGTCGAGGGTCTCGACGACGACCTTCCGCGCCGCGAGGCGTTCGAGACCGCGAACGACCGTTTCGACAAACGACGACTCTCGACGGGCGACTTCGCCGCCGCCCGTGACGCGCTCGCGCCGGTCGAGGAGCTCGTGGGCGTGCTCGACGACCGCGACGCCGAACGCGAGCGCTACCGTGAGGCACGACGGCGGGTGGCGAACCGGCGCGACGAACTCGAACGCGAGGTCGCGGACCTCAAACGGCTCTCCGACCTCGCGGCGGTCGACCTCGACGCGCCGACCGGCGACCTCCGTGAGCCGATCGAGGCCTACAACGACCGCGTTCGCGAGGCTTTCGACGCGTTTCGACACGAAGCGAGCGCCCGCCAGCTCCTCGAGTTCGTCGGCACGACCCGCCACTACCCGCTGGTGTCGTTCCGCCCGCCGCCGACCGACCTCCGGGACTACGTCGAATCGAGTCCCGTCGGAGCCGAACCGCTCGCCACCCTCACCGAGTACGCGGACTACTCGGCCTCGAAGCTCGACCACTACGTCGAGAACCCGGACGAGTTCCGACGCCACGTCGTCGTCAACCGGAGCTACCTCGACGGCCTCGACGCCGAGCCGCTCACGGTGTCGTGGCCGCCGCCGACCGCCGGGGTGCTCCGCTACCGGATCCGCGAACTGGTCGCCGTCGTCGGTCGGTTCGCCCCCGAATCGACGGTCGCACGGCTCCGCTCGCTCCGTGAGACAAGCGAGACGGACCGCTACGAACGGCTTCGGCGCGCCGCCGCCGCCCGCGAAAGCCTCACGCAGGCCGAACGAACCCGACTCGCCGAGGGTACGGTCGAAAGCGACCTCGAGGCCGCCCGCGCCGAACGCGACCGGCTCGACGAGGCGCTCGCGGCGCACCCCGGCCCCTGACTCAACACTTCGCCGTCGCGGTTTCGAGCGCCTCCCGAACGTCCGTCGCGAGCTGCTCGGCCCGGTCGTCCTCACTAGCCTCGGCGTAGATCCGAACCTTGGGCTCGGTCCCGCTCTCGCGAACGAGTACCCACGCGTCCCCGAAGCTCAACCGGTAGCCGTCAGTGACATCGAGGTCGCCGGCGCTGTCGTTGGCGTAGGTCGCCGCCGCATCCAGTAGGGTCTCGCGTTCGGTGTCGCCGTCGTACTCGACCGCCGTTCGTCGGTTGTAGTAGCCGCCGACGTCGTCGACCACCGCGCTCGCGGGGCGCTCGGCCACGAGCTCGAGAAAGCGTGCGGCGGTGTACGCGCCGTCGCGCGCCAGACGGTATCCCGGGAACAACACGCCGCCGTTGCCCTCGCCGGCGACGGGTACTGAAATCCCTTCGTGCTGGAGGTCGCGGATCCGCGAGATGATCCGGGTGCTCCCGACGGGCGTGAGTTCGAGGTCGGCCTCGGCGTGTTCGGCCACGTCCACGAGCCGCTGGGAGACCGTCACCGCCGAGACGGTCCTGTCGCCGGGTCCGAGCGCGCCAGCCGCGAGCGCCGCGAGGCTTGCGTCGCCGGTGATCGTCTCGCCGTGTTCGTCGACGAACACCGCACGGTCGGCGTCGCCGTCGTGAGCGATCCCGATATCGGCATCCGTGGTGCGCACCAATCGCCGCAGGTCTCCGAGGTTCTCGGGAACCGGTTCCGGATCCCGACCCGGAAACGTGCCCTCGGGCTGGGCGTTGACGGTGACGACCCGACAGCCGAGCGCGCGGAAGATGTCCGGGCTCGTCAGCGCCCCCGCACCGTGGCCGGGGTCGAGCGCCACCGTCAGGTCCGCCGCCGCGATCCGCTCGCGGGCCACGGCGTCCACGACTTCCTCGACGTAGCGCCGCCGCGCACCCTCGATCCGACGCGAGTCGCCGGTCTCGTTCCACGGGACGCGCTCGAACTCCTCGGCCGCCAGCACGTCCTCGACGCGTTCGAGGCGCTCGATCGGGAACTCGATCCCGTCGGGGCCGACGAGCTTGATCCCGTTGTCCGTCGGCGGGTTGTGCGAGGCGGTGATCACCACCGCCGGCACCCCTTCCTGCTCGGCGTAACACTGGACGGCGGGTGTGGGCAACGCGCCCAACCGCTCGACGTCACAGCCGACGCTCACCAGCCCGCTCGCTGCTGCATCCGCGAGCATCGGCCCGCTCGCGCGTGTGTCCCGCCCGAGCGCCACCCGTTCCCCACCGACCACCGTGCCGACCGCCATCGCGACTCGGAGGCTGAACTCCGGCGTCACCTCCTCGTTCGCGGTCCCCCGTATCCCACTCGACCCGAACAGTCTCATTCGAGTTGGGGTGTGAAGCCGACCACCAAATTCCTTCCGCCCCACCTTTTTACTGCGGGGGGTTGCCTCCGGCAACCCCCGCTTGCAAAAAGGTGGATCAAAAACTCCCGCTCGCAAACCGCGCGAGCGGTGAACCGCACTCGCTCCGCTCGTGCGGACACCTCCGCACCGCATCCGCAACCGCCTCCGCAACCGGACACCTCCGCACCGCAACCGCTTCCGCAGAAGCCCTC
>NZ_JAAAJC010000002.1:300000-417490 GCF_009900715.1 Halococcus salsus | reverse complement strand
AGAAGCCCTCACTCACCCCTTCGGGGTTCGCTCGCCCTTCATCCGCCAGGAACCGCAGACCACGATCGCGGACCGCAAACCGGAACCGCCGACCGCTCCGTGGCCGCCCCCGGGCCGCCCGCACCGCCGCCGGACCGCGGCGGCCACATCTCCACCCCTGAATTCCGACCCACGAATTGCACCGGGCGAGCGCGTCAAGTGCCTCCAACCCCTTCCACACACAATGAGTGATACCCAGTCGGGCCCGCTCCAGCCGGACCGACCCGGCGCGGACCGACCCTTCCGCGTCGAGGCCCCCTTCGACCCCGCGGGCGACCAGCCCGAAGCCATCGAACAACTCGCCGATGGCTTTCTCAATGGAATGGACGCCCAAACACTCCTCGGGGTCACGGGCTCGGGCAAGACCAACACCGTCTCGTGGGTCATCGAGGAGATCCAGAAACCCACCCTCGTCATCGCCCACAACAAGACCCTCGCCGCCCAGCTCTACGACGAGTTCCGAAACCTGTTCCCCGACAACGCCGTCGAGTACTTCGTCTCCTACTACGACTACTACCAGCCCGAAGCCTACGTCGAGGCCTCCGACACCTACATCGACAAGGACGCCTCGATCAACGACGAGATCGATAGGCTTCGTCACTCTGCAACGCGCTCGCTCCTGACGCGAGACGACGTCATCGTGGTCGCCTCCGTCTCCGCCATCTACGGCCTGGGTGACCCGCGGAACTACATCGACATGAGCCTCGAACTCGACGTCGGGGACACCATCGACCGCGACGAGTTGTTGAAAAACCTCGTCGACCTCAACTACGAGCGCAACGACGTCGACTTCACCCAGGGCACGTTCCGGGTGCGCGGTGACACCGTCGAGATCTTTCCGATGTACGGTCGGTTCGCCGTTCGCGTCGAGTTCTGGGGCGACGAGATCGACCGCCTCTCGAAACTCGACCCGATGGAGGGCGAGGTCAAGAGCGACGAACCCGCCGTCTTGATCCACCCGGCCGAACACTACTCGATCCCGGAGAACACCCTCGACACCGCGATCAACGAGATCGAGGGGCTGATGGAGGAACGCGTCTCGTACTTCGAGCGCAACAACGACCTGCTCGCGGCCCAGCGCATCGAGGAACGCACCACCTTCGACCTCGAGATGCTCCGCGAGACGGGCTACTGCTCCGGCATCGAGAACTACTCCGTCCACCTCTCGGACCGCGAACCTGGCGACGCACCCGCCACGCTCCTCGATTACTTCCCCGACGATTTTCTGACCGTGATCGACGAGTCCCATCAAACCGTCCCGCAGATCCGCGGCCAGTTCGGCGGCGACAAGTCCAGAAAGGACTCGCTGGTCGGGAACGGCTTCCGGCTCCCGACCGCCTACGACAACCGCCCGCTCCGCTACCCCGAGTTCGCCGAACGAACGGGTCAAACCCTCTTCGTCAGCGCGACGCCGAGCGAGTACGAGCGCGAGCACTCGGAGCAGATCGTCGAACAGATCGTTCGACCCACACACCTCGTCGATCCCGAAGTCAGCATCTCGCCGGTCGAGGGCCAGATCGAC
Organism: Halococcus salsus; assembly: GCF_009900715.1. Taxonomy (NCBI): domain Archaea; kingdom Methanobacteriati; phylum Methanobacteriota; class Halobacteria; order Halobacteriales; family Halococcaceae; genus Halococcus; species Halococcus salsus. The sequence continues at coordinate 415,929 of NZ_JAAAJC010000002.1, read as the reverse complement.
GACCTGCTCGAACGCATCAACGACCGCACCGCGAACGACGAACGCGTGCTGGTGACCACCCTCACCAAACGGATGGCCGAGGACCTCACCGAATACCTCGAGGAGGCGGGCATCGCCGTCGAGTACATGCACGACGAAACGGATACCCTCGAACGCCACGAACTCGTTCGCGGGCTCCGCCTCGGCGAGTTCGATGTGCTCGTTGGGATCAACCTCCTCCGGGAGGGTCTCGACATCCCCGAGGTCTCGCTCGTCGCGATCCTCGACGCCGACCAGGAGGGCTTCCTGCGCTCGGAGACCACCCTCGTCCAGACGATGGGTCGTGCGGCGCGGAACGTCAACGGCGAGGTCGTGCTCTACGCCGACGACGTCACCGACTCGATGCGCTCGGCAATCGACGAGACCCAGCGCCGTCGCGAGATCCAGACCGAGTACAACGAGGAACACGGCTTCGAACCCCGAACCATCGAAAAGGAGGTCAGCGAGACCAACCTCCCGGGCTCGGAGACCGACACCGGCCGCACGACCGACCTCGAACCCGACTCACCCGACGAGGCCCGCGACCTCGTCGCCGACCTCGAAGACCGGATGGACGAGGCCGCGGGGAGCCTCGAGTTCGAACTCGCCGCCGACATCCGCGACCGGATCCGCGAGCTCAGAGTCGAGTTCGACCTCGCGGGCGAGGACGGCGTCCCACCCGAAGAGGAGGGTGTGCCGCCGGAAGCCGAGTTCTGATTGCGACCTCGTCAGGTGTTCCCCACTCCGTCGGGGTTTCCGCTCTTGTCCTTGTCGATCTTTCCCTCACCGGGGTCGACCTCGCCGTCGCCGTCGAAGCCCGAATCGAGGAGTTCGTCGCTCGGCGTGGTGCCCTTGTCGTCGACGTAGACATCGGCGTGACCCTTCTCCATCCGGATACCGTGCCAGTCGACACCCCACTCGGTCAGTCGGGCGATGGTCTCCTGGGCGGCCTCCCACGGTCGGGCGGTCCAGATGATGATGGTGTTGCCCTTCCGGTACTGGTAGTTGACCCACTCGACCATCTCCTCGTTGGGGTCCTCGGGCTTCTCGGTGATGTAGCCCTCCTCGCCCGCGGTCAGTGTCTTGTCGAAGTCGACCGCGATGCGGGTGTGGTCGCCGTCGAACGGCTCCTCGCCGTCGGTCATCACGCCCTCGGATTCCCCGTCGGACCCGCCGTCGGATTCGTCGCTCATCGGTTCGACCTCGCCGCCCAGCGGGTTATACGCTTGGCTCCTCCCTCAAAGCCGCCCGCGGATCGTCTCGGCGGTCTTCGCGCCGACGCCCGAGACGGTCTGGAGTTCGTCGGGCGAGGCCGCGCGCACGCCGTCGACGCTCCCGAATCGCCGGAGGAGGCGTCGTCGTGTCTGTGGCCCGACCCCGGGTACGTCGTCGAGCACCGTCTTCACCTCGTCGCGGAGGCTCTGGTGGTACTGGACCGCGAACCGGTGTGACTCGTCGCGGACCCGCTGGAGCAGACGGCGCTCTGGCGCGTCGGACGGCCACGAGAAGCTCCGGTCCGGTGTGATGACCCGTTCTTCGGCCTTCGCGAGCGAGATGACCGGGACGTCCCAGCCCACCTCGTCGAGCGCGTCGCGGGCGGCGTTCAACTGGCCCTCGCCGCCGTCGATCAGGAGCAAATCCGGGTCGGGTCGGTCGTCTTCCGCGTGCCCGCTGGCACGTTCGACCGCTCGGCGCGCGCGCCACGCGACGAGGCTCCGCATGTTGGCGTAGTCGTCGTTCTCGTCGTCGAGCTTCTTCCGTCGGTAGTCGGACTTCTCGGGACTGCCATCGACGAAGGTCACGTCGCTGCCCACCACCGCGCGGCCGTGGGCGTGGCTCACGTCGAAGCCCTCGATCCGGTTCGCGCGCTCGATCCCGAGCGCGTCGGCGAGCGCCGCGGTGCCGTCGGGCTCCCCGCGCCCGCGTCGGGCGTTCTTGAGCGCGAGCTCGACGAGGGTGGCCTCCCGTCCCGCACCCGGCACCCGAACCGAGACGCCTTCGGTGTCGAGCCACGCGTCGAGTTCGTCGTCGACGAACGGTTCGGGGAGCAACAATGCGTCCGGCAGTGTGCGCTCGGCGTAGTACTGGACGACGAACGCCGCGAGCACGCTCCCAACGCCCTCGTCGTCATCGTCGGGTACGGAGAGGGTGTGCTGGTCGCGCTCGACGAGCTGGCCGCGCTCGCTGTGGAGCCGCGCGACGGTGGCGCGCTCGCCCTCCACGACCACCCCGAGCACGTCGACCTCCTGTTCCGGTGACTGGGCGGCCACCGCCTCGCCGGCCCCCTCGTGGAACGACTCGACCACTTCGAGTTTGTCTCGGAGGTTCGCGGCGCGCTCGAAGTTCCGCTGCTCGGTGGCTTCCGCCATCCCCCCTCGCAGTGGGTCGGCGAGCACGCCCGTGCTCCCCTCGAAGAATTGTACTACCGATTCGACGTCCGCGAGGTAGGCTTCCGCGCCGATCTCACCGGTACACGGCGCGGTACAGAGCCCGATGTCGTGGTCGAGACACGGCCGGTCGCGGCCCGCGAACTTGTACTCCGAACAGCCCCGCAGCCCGTAGGTCTCCCGCAGCGCCTTCACGACCACCTCGACCCGGCCGCGCTCGGTGTAGGGCCCGAAGGCGGTCGACCCGGGGTCCGGGTCGCGGGTGATCTCGATCCGGGGGAACTCGTGGTCGGTGAGCTGGACCAGTGGATAGGACTTGTCGTCCTTCAGTCGGACGTTGTAGCGCGGGCCGTGGCGCTTGATGAGGTTGGCTTCCAGCAGGAGCGCCTGGGTCTCGGTGTCGGTGACGGCGACCTCGACCTCGTCGGCGCGCGCGACCATCTTCGCGATCCGGTGGGAGCGTGGGTCGGCGTACGACCGGACCCGGCTCGCGAGGTCGACGGCCTTCCCGACGTAGAGGGTGGTTCCGTTCTCGCGGAACTGGTAGACGCCCGGTTCGCGCGGGAGGTCGCCGGCCCGCTCGCGGACGCTCTCGATATCCATCGAACGAAAACAGGCGTGCGAAGCGCTTCAGTCTGACGCGTTCTCCTCGCGCTGGGCGGCCTCGGGGCCGTGGCCGTCGAGGCTGATGATGTTCTCGCGCCCGATCGAGAGCTTCTGGATGCTCCCGTCGTCGTTCATCGAGGAGAGCAGTCGGCTGACCTTCGCCTTCGACCACTCGGTCTCCTCGACGATCCGGGTCTGTTTCATCCGGCCACCGTGGCTCCGGAGCAACGCCAGCACGCGGTCGGCGTCGGTCAGCGGCTCCGGTGGCTCGGTGGGTGTCTCGGGCTCCGACGGCGACTCCTCGGTCGTCTCGGACGGCGGGTCGGGGTCGGGGTCCTCGTCCGCGGCCCGCCACCGCGCGAACACCTCCCGCCAGCCGCGCCGGAGCAGCACGAACCCCCCGACGACCAGCCCGACGACGACGAGCGCGGCGATGGCGAGCCAGAGCGGCGTGAGGTCGCTCGTCGGGTTCGTTCCGAGGGTCAGTTCGGCGCTATCGCTCAACCCGTCGCCGTCGCTGTCGGCACGGGTCGGGTCGGTTCCGCGCTGGATCTCGACCCCGTCGCGGATCCCGTCACCGTCGCTGTCGGGGTTCTGCGGGTCCGAGCCGTACTTGTTCACCTCCTCGCCGTCGAGGAGGGTGTCGGCGTCCATATCACGGTTCGAGACGTTGTAGCCCGCCTCGACCTCCCGGGTGTTCGTGAGCCCGTCGCGGTCGAAGTCACCGCCGCGTCGGAGGACGGTCACCGGGACCCGCTCGCGGTCGAGCACCGTCGTGTTGCTCCGGATCGACCGGTTCCTGACCTCGACGACGAGGACCTGTCGGCCCGTGACGTTGGCCGGCCAGGTGACGTTGGCGAAGTCGACGGTGTCGTTCGTGCCGCTCGAAAGCGCCAGGGACTCACACTCGTCGACGAGCGCCCGGCTCGGTTCACCCGGTCGTTGTGACTGGAGACAGACGCCGTAGTTGCCGTTCCCGGTGCCGGCCGACCGGTCCGCGACCGTCACGCTCGCGTTGATTGATTCGTCGACCCAGAGATACGTCGACCCGTTCGGGGTCTCGGGGGTGTCGATGACGCCGCCGCCGGTTATAGTCACGTCCTCGACCCCGGTGCGCGCCGGCTGCGCACCGGCGGGGACGACGGCAATGACGGCGCTCACGAGCACCACCGCACAGAGCAGCCCCGCCACGACGCGCGCGCGCTCGCTCATCCTCGCTTACGTTCGACACCCATCCGGTATTACGCTGTCGGTGGCGGATACGCGGCTCCAGACCGGCGTCAGACGGGACGTGAGCGCCGGTCACGGTCGCACCTGTCGAGCGCGAAGCCCGGGGCTCGGGCGGTGAGAACGAAAGAAACGGTCGCAGTGAGCGACCGACTGCCACGCAATTCGTTTTCGAGAGGGCTGGGGACCTACGTTAGGCCGCCATCGTCGTCTCGGAGCCGTTCATCATCATGGAGGTGTCTTCCATGCTGGTACCCATCTCGGTGCCCATCATGTCAGTCTCTTCCATGCCGGTCTCCTCCATGGAGGTGTCTTCCATCATCTCGGTCTCCTCCATGCCGGTGCCCATCTCGGTCTCCATCTCGGTTTCCTCGCCACCCATCATGGTGGTCTCTTCCTCAGCCATCGCGCTCGTCTCCTCCATCGCGCCGGTGTCCTCGCCGCCGCTCGTACCGGCTTCCGTGCCGTTGCTGCCACTGTCACTACCGCTGGAACAGCCGGCGAAGATGAGCATCGTCGCAACGAGACCAACAGCCAACACGCGCTTTGGGTTCGCTTTCAGCGCGTCGATCATTTTGTGTATCATGCTTTCTGCGTTCTTCACTCATAACCGGGTATCATATAAATAGTCCCATCCGTTCCGCACTGTTGCGGACTGTTACGAGGCCCGAAGCCGCGTTTTACGTCGGTTTCTATGAAACAGTCCCGAAACCGTCTGACGCCTGACCGACGAAGGTCGTCTCTGTGATGCCCCCTCGTTCGTGGCCGTCCCGAGGGCCCGGTATCGCGCCGGTCGGCTGCGTCGGCTATCGGTTTCGGGCGAGACGATGAAAAGGCTCATAGCGACCGGCGGGGATCGAACCCACATGACGGCCATCGAACTCGATGGTGTGACGAAGCGCTACGGCGGCGGCGGGTTGGGCCGCGGTGGCGGATCGGTCGAGGCGCTCTCGGACCTCGACCTCCGGGTTCGTGAGGGCGAGATCTACGGTTTCCTCGGCCCCAACGGCGCGGGGAAGTCGACCACGATCGACATTTTACTGGATTTCACGCGCCCGACGGCGGGCACCGCACGCGTCCTGGGGCACGACGCCCAGACCGACACCCTCGCGGTCAGGGAACGCATCGGCGTGCTCCCCGACGGGTTCCAGACCTACAACCGTCTCACGGGTCGCCAGCACCTCGAGTTCGCGATCGACTCGAAGAACGCGACCGAGCGCCCCGAGGCGGTCGCCGAACGCGTCGGCATCCCGGACGCCATCGACCGCAAGGCCGGCGGCTACTCGAAGGGGATGACCCAGCGCCTCGTGCTGGGGATGGCGCTGGTCGGCGAGCCCGACCTCCTGATCCTCGACGAGCCCTCGACGGGGCTCGACCCGACGGGCGCACGCGAGATGCGCGAGATCATCGAGGCCGAACGCGACCGCGGCGCGACGGTGTTCTTCTCGAGCCACATCCTCGGGCAGGTCGATTCGGTCTGCGACCGGGTGGGGATCCTCCGGAACGGCGAGCTCGTCGCCGAGGACTCGATCGAGGGGCTCCGCGAGGCCACCGACGCCGACGCGACGCTCGTCGTCGAGGTCGACCGGGTTCCCGACGGCGTGCTCGACGACGTGGAATCGCTCTCGGCGGTCTCCGACGCCCGTGCCGACGGCAGGACGATCACGGTCTCGTGTGAGGACACGGCGAAGACGCAGGTCCTCGGCACGATCGAGGACAGCGGCGCGACGGTCGAGGACTTCACCACCGATGACGCCTCGCTCGAAGACCTCTTCGTCGCCTACACCGAGGACGGGGGACCGAACTCGCGAGGATCCGCCATCCCCGACGAAACCGAGGTCCGACAGTGAGCTCGCTCACCGTCGCGAAGAAGGAGTTCCAGGACGCGATCCGGTCGCGGTGGCTGATCGGGTTGACGGTGGTGTTCGTGGTGTTCGCGGGGGGGTTCACCCTCGCACTCCCGTCGCTCCTCGGTTTGCTGCTCGGACCGACCGTCGACACCGCGACGACGGGCGTGCTGTTGACCGCCATGGGCGGCTCGACCACGCTCTTGATCCCGTTGATCGGGCTCGTCGTGGGCTACAAATCGATCGTCGGCGAGCGTGACTCCGGCAGCCTCAAACTCCTGTTGGGGCTGCCACACACCCGCCGGGACGTGGTGATCGGCAAGCTCGTCGGGCGCTCCGCGGTGGTGGCCGTCTCGACGCTCATCGGGTTCGTGGTGGCTGCAGTCGTGGGTGTCGCGGTCTACTCATCGTTCGAGGTCGGGACGTTCTTGACCTACACCGTCCTCGCGATGGTCCTCGGGGTCGTCTTCATCGCGATCGCGACCGGGTTCTCGGCGGGCGTGCGTTCGACGACGTGGGCCCTTCTCGGAGCGGGCGGTCTCTACCTCCTATTTCAGTTCGTCTGGGGGCTCATCCCGACCGTCGTGCGATACGTCATCAACGGGTTCTCGCTCCCGAGCCTCGCCCAGCCCCCGAACTGGCAACTGTTCTTCTCGTTGCTCAACCCCCAGACCGCGTTCACCTCCGCCGCGGCGGCGGTGATCCCCTCGATCAGCGGTATCGCAACCGCCCTCGACAGCCCACCGATCTACCTCCAGAACTGGTTCGGGTTCGTGGTCCTCGCGGCGTGGATCGTCGTTCCGATAGCCCTCGGATATCTCCGATTCAACGGCACGGACCTCTAAGCCACGGACTCAGGCCGGTTCGATACCGTACTCGTCGAGGAGGTCGACGAACTCGGACTCGGTGAGTTCCGGGACGTCCTCGGCGGCCGCGTCGTCGCGTTTGGTCTGGCCCGGCTCGTCGCCGACCACGAGGTAGTCGGTGTTGCCGGAGACGCTCCCCGTGCTGTTCGCGCCGTGGCGCTCGACGAGCGCTTCGGCCTCCTCGCGTGTCGAGTCCGCCAGCGCGCCGGTGAAGACGAACGTCAAGCCGTCGAGTTCGTCGCCGCCGGCTTCGGTCGCCGCCGTTTCGGGTTCGACACCGCGCTCGCGGAGCCCCGCTATCGTCTCCCGGTTGCGTTCGCTCTCGAAGAACTCGTGGACCTCGTTCGCGACCCGCGGTCCGATATCGGGGACCGCCTGTAGGTCGTCCTCGCTCGCGTCCATCACGCTGTCGAGGTCGCCGAACGTCCGGGCGAGCGCCGTCGCGGTCGTCGAACCCACCTCCGGAACGCCGAGCGCGGTGATGAACTCCGAGAGCGCCGGCGTCTTCGAGGCGTCGAGTTCGGTGCGGAGGTTCTCGGCGCTCTTCTCGCCCCAGCCGTCGAGCGCGGCGAGGTCCGCCGTCCGGAGATCGTAGAGGTCGGGTATCGACTCGACGAGGTCCGTCTCCAGAAGCTGCTCGATCCGTTCCTCGCCGAGCCCCTCGATGTCGAGCCCGCCGCGGCTGGCGTAGTGTTCGAGCGCGCGCTGGAGCTGGGCGGGACAGGATATTCCCCCCGTACAGAACGCGAGCGGGCCGTCGCGCTCGATCGCGCTCTCACACTGCGGACAGTAGTCGGGGAACGCGAAGGTGCCCTCGCCGCCGTCCTCGACCACCTCGACCACGTAGGGAATGACGTCGCCCGCGCGTTTGAGACGTACCCGGTCCCCGACGTTCGCGCCGAGCGCTTCGAGCTCGCCGGGGTTGTGGAGGGTGGCGCGTGAGACCTCGACGCCACCGACCTCGACGGGGTCGAGCAGCGCGACCGGCGTTACCCGGCCCGTCCGCCCGATCTGGACCGTGATGTCCGTGATCGTCGTCACCTCGGTCCGAGCGGGGAACTTGTAGCCGTAGGCCCAGCGGGGGGCCCGCGAGGTCGACCCCAGCCGTTCGCAGGCCGCGAGGTCGTTGACCTTGAAGACGGTGCCGTCGATCTCGTAGTTCAGGTCCTCGCGGTCCTCGCCGAGTCGGTCGCGGTAGTCGATCGCGCCCTCGATATCGTCCACCAGTTCGATCCGGTCGTTGAGCGGCAGCCCCCACTCCCGGAGGCGTTCGTACTGGCTCGCGTGGGTCTCGAACTCGTAGGAGGCGTCGAGCACCCCGAAGACGAAGCAGGCGAGCGGCCGTTCGGCCGTGACCGAGGGGTCGAGCTGTCGGAGGGTGCCCGCAGCGGCGTTCCGGGGGTTCGCGAACGGCTCCTCGTCGCGCTCGACGCGCTCGCGGTTGTACTCGGCGAACGCGTCGCGCGGCATGTAGACCTCGCCGCGCACGACGAGATAGTCGGGGTACTCGCCCCGCAGCCGCTGTGGGATCGCCCGGATGGTGCGGACGTTCTGGGTGACGTCGTCGCCTTCGTAACCGTCACCCCGGGTCGCGGCGCGTTCGTATCGCCCGTTCTCGTAGACCACCTCGACCGACAGCCCGTCGAACTTCGGTTCGCAGACGTACTCGATCTCGACACCACTGTCGGTGTCGCCCTCGAAATCCGTCAGCGATTGCTGACCGTCGTCCTCGTTCCCGCCCTCGCTCTCGGCTCCACCTTCGCCGCCGAGGCCGCCCCGTACCCGTTCGTCGAAGGCTCGGACGTCGGCGGCTTCGCCGCTCGAATCGATCGAACCCATCGGCGCGACGTGCTCGACGGTTTCGAGCTCGTCGAGCGGCTCGCCCCCGACGCGCTGGGTGGGGCTGTCGGGGTCGGTGAGGTCGAATTCGTTCTCTAGGTTCTGAAGTCGGGTGAACAGCGCGTCGTAGGTCCGGTCCGGTATCCTCGGGTCGTTCTCGGCGTAGTACCGATAGTCGTGGTGACGGATCGCCTCGCGGAGCCGTTCGACCTGCTCGCGTGCGTGTTCCTCGTCGATATCGTCGAGCTCCTCGAACTCCGTGGACGGGTCGTGGAGGTAGGGATTCTCCGTCCCGTCTGCGGCGTCGGCGGTCATTACCGCGGCTACTCCTGGGGTCCGCTTAGGCGGTTCGTCTCGGGTCGGTCGCGGTGGCGATCCATCGTCGCATCGGCATTCGGGAACGCGCACGTGGGAGCTCGGCAAGATGAGCGACAACGACCGGGCTTATGTGAGGGGGGACCCGACGCTCGGCCATGAGCGACGACGAGTTTCTGCTCCTGAATCCCGGCCCGGTACCCGTCACCGACGCGGTTCGAGAGTCGATGGACGCGCCGATGGTCTCGCACCGCTCGGCCGACTTCGAGGACGTCTACGCCCGCGCCCAATCGGGGATCGAGTACGTCTTCGAGCACTCGACGCCCGACGGCAGAGCGAACGACGCGGCGGGTACGGGTTTGGTGCTCAACGGCACCGCGAGCCTCGGGATGGAGGCGGCGGTCTCGAACCTCGTCGACCCCGAGGACGAGGTCGTGGCGCTCGTCAACGGCAAGTTCGGACGGCGCTTCGCCCGGATCGCCGAGCGCTACGCCGACACCACCCGGATCGAAGCCGAGTGGGGGGGCTGTTTCGATCTCGACGCGATCGAGGCGGCCGTCACCGACGACACCGCGCTGGTGACGATGGTCCACAACGAGACGAGTACGGGAATCTTGAACCCAGTCGAAGCGGTCGGGGAGCTGGCCACCGAAAACGACGCCCGGTTCGTGGTCGACGGCGTGACCTCGGTCGGCGGGGACGTCTTTCGACCCGACGCGTGGAACGTCGACATCGCGGTCACCGACGCGCAGAAGGCGCTCGCGGCACCGCCGGGTCTCAGTGCAGTCTACGTGGCCGAGGATGCCGAAGCCCACCTCGACGGCGAGCGCGGGCCGTTCTACGCCGACCTGCCGCGGCACCTCGACAAGGCCGCGGACGACCAGACACCGTTCACGAGTGCCGTCCCGCTCTTCCGGGCGCTCGCGGTGGCGGTCGAGGAGATCGAATCGGAGGGGATGGAGACTCGGATCGCCCGTCACCGCGCTCAGGCGGCGGCCTTCCGCGAGGGCTTCTCGGCGATGGGGCTCGAGAAGTTCCCCGACCTCGACGGGGCCAGCGACTACTCGAACACCGTCACGTCGGTCTCGCTTCCCGACTCGGTCCGGGAGGCACCCGAGGAGTTCTTCGGGGCCGTCTCGGAGCGGAACGTCTCGATCAGCGGCGGACAGGGCCACCTCGGTGGCGAGATCTTCCGGGTGAGCAACATGGGTCACCACGCCGACGACCAAGTACTCCGTGGGATTCGTACCGTCGGCGAGGCGCTCTCGGACGTGGGTTTCGACGCCGATGTCGAGGCCGGTCTCGACGCCGCGCGAAACGAACTGTAGTCGTCGCTACTCTTCGTCGGCGTGTTCGACGTCGATCGTCGTCCAGTCGGACTCGTCGGTGGGGGCGGCGTCGTCGGACTCCACCGCGAACTCGTCGAGCTGTTCGGGGTCGACCGCACCCTGGAGGTCCTCGACGAGTTCCTGCGGGTTGGTGTACTCGACGAACGCCGAGACCGCGACCTCGCCGACCCGGCCGCCGACCTCGCTGCCGACGGACTCGCGGACGATCCGGCCGAAGAGGCTGGTGTTGCTGACGCCACGGGCGGCCGCCCGACCGAGTATCGCACCGAGGGCCTTCCCGAGCCGTTCGTACTCGACCGCGTCGTCGAGCGGTGCGCCCTCCACCAGCGCGTCGATGTCGATGCTTTCGAGCAGGTCGGCCACGGTGTCGCCCGCGAAGTAGGCGTCGAGCCCCCGCTCGATCGCTCTCTCGGCTGTGTCGTCGCTCATACCACCATTCGTATCCCCGGGCGGATAGGCAGCGTGCTGGCACACGCAAACGGCGACGGGAGTGTCTGGGGTTCTGAAAGCACTACGGAGCCATCCGGATGCGGTTTCGACCGCGGTGGCGCGCGCTCGCGAGCGGTCCGAACAACAGTGAGGGCCGGTCGTGGACACTGTGCGAGGGATGAACGGAGCGAGTGAAACGAGTGACGTGAATCGGCTGGGGAGGCGTGTGGCCGTCGCGGGGCGGTTTCGGAGATGTCAGCGATTGCATCTGCACGAGGCGAAGCTCTCGCGAGGGAAATGAACAGGGAGCACAGCCGGTCGTGGTGGTGTGTAGCGGTTGCGGAAAGATGGTGGTTGTACTGCGAGCGAACGAAGCGAGCGAGCAGCTTTTTAGTCCAGGTTTTTGGGCGGGGGTTGAGGACCGCGAAGCGGTCCGATCCCCCCGCCTAAAAAAGTGGGCGGCGAGACTTGCCGTAACTCGTGGTTATAGATGGCTGGCGATATATGCACCGTACACATGAGTGACGCCGAAGGCCGGGGCTTCGGGACGCGCTGTGTCCACGCGGGCCAGGACGCGGACGCGGCCACGGGCTCCCGCGCACCGCCGCTGTATCAGACTACCTCGTACACCTTCTCGGACGCCGACCGCGCCGCCGACCTCTACGCGCTCGAGGCCGAGGGCGACATCTACTCGCGGATCTCGAACCCCACAGTTTCGCTCCTCGAACGCCGCCTCGCCGACCTCGAAGGCGGGGTTGGCGCGCTCTGTACCGCCTCGGGGATGGCGGCGCTCGACGCCGCGACGCTCGTGCTCTGCGGGGTGGGCGACAACGTCGTGAGCGCCGCGTCGATCTACGGGGGTACGCACGCCTACCTCTCGCACACCGCGCGCCGGCGGGGGATCGAGGCCCGATTCGTCGATACCCTCGACCCCGCCGCCTACGACGAAGCCATCGACGAGGACACCGCCTACGTCCACTGCGAGACGATCGGCAACCCCTCGTTGGTGACGCCCGACCTCGACGCCATCGCCGAGGTGGCTCACGACAACGGGGTGCCGCTCCTGGTCGACAACACGTTCGCGACGCCCGCGCTCTGTCGACCGCTCGAACGCGGCGCGGACCTCGTCTGGGAGTCGACGACGAAGTGGCTCCACGGCTCCGGGACGACCATCGGCGGCGCGCTGGTCGACGGCGGCTCGTTCCCCTGGGCCGACTACCCCGAGAAGTACCCCGAGATCGGTGGTGAGAACCCCGCCTTCCACGGTCGGAACTTCGCCGAGAGCTTCGGCGAGCGGGCGTTCACCGCCGCCGCCCGCCAGCGCGCGGTCCGGAGCCTCGGTGACGGCCAGTCACCGTTCGACGCGTGGCTCACCCTCCAGGGGCTCGAAACGCTCGACCTCCGGATGGAGCGCCACTCCGAGAACGCACACCAGGTGGCGACGTTCCTCGACTCGCACGACGCGGTCGAGTGGGTGGCCTATCCCGGTCTCGAAAGCCACGAGACTCACGCCAACGCGAACGAGTACCTCGACGGCGGCTTTGGCGGAATGATCGCCTTCGGGCTCGCCGGTGGCTACGAGGCCGGCAAGCAGCTGTGTGAGGACGTCGACCTCGCGAGCTTCCTCGCGAACGTCGGCGACGCGAAGACCCTCGTGATCCACCCCGCGAGCACGACCCACGCCCAGCTCTCGGCGGAAGACCAGCGCGCCTCGGGCGTGACCCCCGACCTCGTGCGGCTCTCGGTCGGGATCGAAAACGCCGAAGATATCGTCGCCGACCTCGAAGGGGCGATAGAATGACGCGCGAGACGGTTTCGCTCGGGGCCTTTCGCTTCGAGTGCGGCGAGTCCATCCCGGAACTCGAACTCGCCTACGAGTCCTACGGGGAGTTCACCGGCGACAATGTGGTTCTGGTCTGTCACGCCCTCACCGGCAGCCAGCACGTCGCGCGAGCGGGGCGGAGCGCGACGGACGGCGCGGGTGGTTCGTCGGAAGCGGTGCGCGGCGGGATGGACCAAGCCCGAGCGTGGTGGGACGACGTCGTCGGCCCGGGCAAGGCCATCGACACCACCGAGCGGTTCGTGGTCTGTGTGAACGTCCCCGGCTCCTGTTACGGCTCCTCCGGCCCAGCCTCGACGAATCCCGAGACGGGCGAGCCCTACGGTACCGACTTCCCGGCGGTCACCGTCGCGGACTGGACGCGTGCCCAGCGTCGACTGCTCGACCATCTCGGGGTCGACCACCTGCAGGCGGTGGTCGGCGGGTCGGTCGGCGGGATGAACGCGCTCGACTGGGCCAAGCGCTATCCCGAGATGGTCGACCGAGTGGTGCCCGTCGCGGCGGCCGCACGGCTCGACCCGCAGTGCGTGGCGCTTGACGGGGTGGCGCGCCGGGCGATCACGACCGACGAACACTGGAACGGCGGTGACTACTACGGCGCTACCGAACCCGACGACGGCCTCTCGCTCGCCCGCCAGATCGGACACGTGATGTACCTCTCGAAGGACTCGATGGAGCGGAAGTTCGGCCGGCGCGCCGCGGGTCGGGGCGCGGTTCGCGACGACTTCCCCGTCGACCCCGCCGCCGGCTTCTTCCCGTACCGGGACGTGGAGTCGTATCTCGACTACCAGGCCGGGAAGTTCGTCGAGCGCTTCGACGCCAACAGCTACCTCTACCTCACCCGCGCGATGGACAACTACGACCTCGCGGCGGGCTGTGCCTCCGAGACCGACGCGCTCGCGAACTTCGAGGGCGAGGTGCTCGTGATGAGTTTCACCGGCGACTGGCACTTCACCACCGAGCAGTCCGAGTCGCTCGCCGAGGCCTTCCGGACGGCGGGCGTCGACGTCGCCCACCACGTCGTCGACTCCGACCACGGCCACGACGCCTTCCTCGTCGAACCCGAGAACGTCGGCCCGCCGCTCCGGGACTTCCTCGATTCGGGGGTCGCCGGCCGCGCCGTCACCGACACCGAGGCCGAGACGGGACCCGCGTTCGCGCCGGTCCACGCCAGCCTGTTCGGGGACTGAAACCCCGACCGGACGACGGACGTTTCGCCCTGATACCACGGACGGCGTTCTCCTCTCGGGCACCGAACTATCAACGGAGCGGTGCGCTCTCGGCCCACCTTCCGTTCAGAGAACGTCCCGCGCTTCGAGCACGTCGCGGAGCTCGGCCATCGACTCGACCACGACGTCACAGTGGGGTTCGACGGCGGGTTTCGGGTTGTAGCCAACCGCGAGGCCCGCGACGCGGAGCATCGGGAGGTCGTTCGCGCCGTCGCCGACCGCGACCGTGTCCTCGACCTCGACCCCCGCGTTTCCGGCCACCGTCCGGAGCGCGTCGTCCTTCGTCCCCTCGACCAGCGGGCCGCTGACCTCGCCGGTGAGCCGCTCGCCGTCGAACTCGAGCTGGTTCGCGACGATGGTGTCGACCGGGGTCTCGTTCCGGGCGAGGACGTGCTCGACGCCCCGGCCGAAGCCGCCCGTGAGGACCGCCGTGACGACGCCGGCGTCGTTGAGCACGTTGACGAGGTCGGCCGCACCGGGGTTGAGTTCGACCGCGTCGAAGGCGGCTTCGACGGCTTCGACCGGGAGTCCTTCGAGCAGCGCGACGCGCTCGCGGAGGCTCTCGGCGTACTCGATCTCGTCGTTCATCGCGCGCTCGGTGATGGCCGCCATCTCGTCGGCGACCCCGCACTGCTCGCCGAGCAGGACCGTCATCTCCGAGTTCGAGAGCGTCCCGTCGAAATCGAACGCGACGAGGTTCATACCCACCCTTCGGGTCGAGCGGGTTCAACCTACTGGAGTCGGGCAGCGGTCCGGGAGCTACTCCCCGACGACCGCGATGGCGTACGTTCGGGCGGCTTCGGGGTCGGTGTCGAGCACCCTCATCGCCGTCCCTGCGGGTCTGAAGGCCACGAGGCCGGCGTAGGGCATCGCGTACGCGCTCGACACGCGGTCACGTGCGTCGCCGGCGAGTTCGAGCGACGGGGAGCCGTCCTCGTGACCGAGGGCGTCGCGCGGGAGACCGTAGAACACCGACCCGTCGGGGACCGTTGAGACGGTCGTGCTGGCCTCGCCGAGCCCCCGAGTTCCCGAATCCCCCACGAGCGAGAGTGCGCTCGGATCGGGGGCATCGTTCGCCCTCGCCGTGCGTACCCAGAGGTCGAAGACCTCGGCCGGGGAGAAGTCGGAACGCGATTCGAGTCTACGGAGTCGCCTTCGCTGTGCGCGGTGGTCCGGGAAGGCCAGCGCTTCCATCGATCGATCGGGGGTTCCGAGGTCGAGCGCGACCGTCGTCGGGTCGCCGGCCGTCAGCGGTTCGTCGACGGTCGCGTGGCCGGCGCTGAACCGTTCGAGGTCACGGTCGACGGCCGCGGCGGCTCCCTCGGTGAGAAAGCACGCGATGTTCGCCGGCATCGCGAGGGCCGCCGAGAGACGCGCACCGTCGCTTCGAGGCCGGGTCTTCACCCGGCATTCGAGCCGGCCGTCCGGGGCGAAACGCTCGTGCGGGAGGCCTCGAAAGATCGAGACGGACCGGCCATCGCGTCCGTAGGGGTAGTTCCCGTCGAGATAGCCCTCGAAGTCCCCGAGGAACGTCCACTCCCCGTCACGAGTTCGGGCCGAGAGTCGGTGGTCGTAGAACGAGAAATCCCGGCCGACGAGCCAGAGGTCGATGGGAGCGGTCTTCGATCCGTTTCCCGAACCGGCTCCCTCGCGTCGGCGCTTCGACCGGAGCGCGGTGTAGGCGTACTGGTAGCGGTCGCGGGCGAAGGTGAGCGTGCTGGCGTGGGGTCCGTCGCGCGCCGCCGGCCCGCGGTTGGGGAGAAACGGGTCGAATCCCCGCTCGGTCGGGATGTAGGCGGTCCGGGCGTACCAGCCGACCCCCTCGGCTCCCGCCCCGAGCGCCGCCCGGAGGTCCATCCAGATGTCCTGTTTGCTGGGGGTGTAGCGCGGGTCGATGGTGTGGGCCTGGCCGAGGAACGTCACCGGCCGGCCGTCGGTCGCCGTTCGGGCGTTGCTCACGAGGCTCTCGACGGCCCGGTTCGCCGGTTCGGGACCCACGTCCTTCGCGTACCAGCCCCGGTAGAAGTCGGTGAAGGTGAACGCCGGCAACGCGTCGCGCGCCCGCAAACCATCCGTGAGCTCCACGAACGTCTTCGGCTGTTTGCTGTCGACGAGGTACGGGAAGTGGACGAAGATTCCGACCGCGGCCTCGGGCGCGACCTCGGCTACCTGCTCCCGCTGGTCGGCGAAGATCCGCGGCCCGAGGCGTTCGAGGTTCGAGACGGCCTGGTCGTTCCAGGCCCCGCTCTCGACCCACCGGCCGCCGACGGGAGCCTCCTGCCAGAGTATGACCCGACCGTTCGGAAAGGCGTCGGCGTAGCTCGCGGCGACCGTCGCGAGCCCGTCGAGGTGTCGACGACGCGCCTCCCCGTCCGCGACGAACGCGGTCGCGTCGAGCGACTTGAGCACGCCGACGTTGATCCACGCCTCGACGCCGTGACGTTCGGCGACGGCGAACGCGGCTTCGAGGGCCGGCACGTCGTCGATCCCGGCGTCGGCCTTCGCGATGACCACCGCGAGGTCGTGGCGGCCCGCGAACGCGAAGAGGTTCTCGCGGACCCGTTCGTCGCGCCAGAGCGCCTGCTCGGCCCAGACGAAGTCCGCGGCGTCGGCGTCACCCTTCCCGCCCGAACCCGCCTCGGTCGCGGTTCGGTCGGGGGCTCCACCGCCCAGGCTCGCACCCGGGCGGCGACCCAGCTCGGTCACGCCCGCACAGCCCGCGAGCGAGAGCGCGCCGGTCGCCGCGGTCGTGCCGAGGAACCCCCGTCGATCCATTCCCCCTACGTCCGCCTACCATCCGAATAAGCACTCGGGTGGTGCGCTCCGGCCCCGTCGGTCACGTACTGGAGCGGCGAATCGCGCCCGTGAAGAAAGGGTTATGCCCGCCGCGTCGATGATTCGGGACATGAAGGTACTCGTGACGGACCCCATCGCCGAGCCGGGTCTCGACCGGCTCCGCGAGGCGGATCACGACGTCGAAACCGCCTACGATGTCGAGGGTGACGACCTCCGGTCGGCGGTCGCCGACGCCGGTGCGCTGGTCGTCCGGTCGGGCACCGAGGTCGACCGCGAGCTGTTCGAGGCCGCACCGGAACTCACGATCGTCGGTCGGGCCGGGATCGGCGTCGACAACATCGACATCGACGCCGCGACCGAGCACGGCGTGATCGTCGCCAACGCACCCGAGGGCAACGTCCGCGCCGCCGCCGAACACACCGTCGCGATGACGTTCGCCGCCGCGCGGTCGATCCCCCAGGCCCACGGCCGGCTCAAGCAGGGCGAGTGGGCCAAGAGCGATTATTTGGGAACCGAGCTCAACGGCGCGACCCTCGGCATCGTCGGCTTCGGCCGCGTCGGCCAGGAGGTCGCGAAGAAGCTCGACGGCCTCGGGATGAACCTGGTGGCCTACGACCCCTACATCTCGGAGGAGCGCGCCGGCCGGCTGGGTGCCGAACTCGTCGAACTCGACGAGTGTCTCGAACAGGCCGACGTGCTGACCCTCCACACCCCGCTCACCCCCGAGACGGAGGACCTGATCAGCAGCGACGAACTCGACCGGATGGACGGCGGCTTCCTCGTCAACTGCGCCCGCGGCGGCGTCGTCGACGAGGACGCGTTGGCCGCTGCCGTCGACGACGGTACCCTCCGCGGGGCGGCGATCGACGTCTTCGCGGACGAACCCCTCTCGGCCGACAGCCCGCTCCTCGACGTCGACGACGTAGTGGTGACCCCGCACCTCGGCGCGAGCACCCACGCCGCCCAGGAGAACGTCGCCACCGACATCGCCGACCAGGTGCTCTCGGCCTTCCGGAACGAACCGGTGATGAACGCGCTCAACGCACCCTCGATGGACGCGAGCGCGTTCCCGCGGGTCCGCCCCTACCTCGACATCGCCTCGACGGCGGGGAAGATCGCCACCCAGCTGCTCGATGGCCGCGTCGAGGGTGTCGAGATACGCTACGCGGGCGAGATCGCCGAGGAGGAGGTCGACCTCGTGACCGCGAGCGCGCTCGAAGGCGTGTTCGAACCGCTCGAATGGCAGGTCAACGCGGTCAACGCCCCGCGGATCGCCGACGAGCGCGGTATCGACGTCACCGAGTCGAAGACCCGTCAGTCCGAGGACTTCCAGAGCCTCGTGACGGTCACGGTGAAGAACGGCGACCGGGAGGTCGGGGTCTGCGGGACGCTGTTCGCTGGCGAGGACCCGCGGATCGTCCGGATCGACGGCTTCCGGGTCGACGCCATCCCCGCGGGCCACATGCTGGTCGCGCGCAACAAAGACGCCCCCGGCGTGATCGGGTTTATCGGCACCGTACTAGGCGATTCGAACATCAACATCGCGGGGATGTTCAACGCCCGCGGCACCATCGGCGGCGAGGCGCTCACGGTCTACAACCTCGACCACGCCGTCCCCGAGGACCTTCGCGAACGGCTCGAAGCCGACGAGCGGATCATCGGAACCCGATATATCGCGCTCAACGGTACCGAGTAGCGATAGTTATTTCAGCTTCCTCCGAACATCACCTGACGAACTATCAATGAGTAGCGATAGAACCGGCGGATCCGAGGGATCGGCCGACGAGTACGGTGAGGGCCTCGGTGACGCGAGCGAGGGGCCACGGATCGAGTTCTACGGCGGGCGGTGGCTGAGCGCGCTCCCGCTCGCGATCTTCGTGGTCTGGGCGGTGGTCCAGAGCGGGCTCCTTCAGGTCAGCGCGACTTCGGGGCTGGTGGTCGGGATGCTGGTCGCGCTAATCATCGGGATGTTCTTCGTCAAGGGCGACTGGAAGGACTACGCGAACACCATCTTCGAGGGGATGACCCAGCCCGTGGCCGCGACCGCGATCGTGGCCTGGCTCTGGGCCGGGATGTTCGCCGACACGCTGCAAGCCGGCCAGTTCGTGGGCGGTCTCGTCTGGGCGGCAAACGCGCTCTCGGTCGGCGCGGCGCTATTCCCGGCGGCCACCTTCATCCTCGCGGCGCTGCTCGCGACCGGCATCGGCTCCGGCTACGGTACCGCGATCGCGTTCACCACGCTCTTCTTCCCGGCGGGCGTTCTCCTCGGGGCGAACCCCATCCTGATGTTCGGCGCGATCCTCTCGGGAGCGGTCTTCGGCGACAACCTCGCGCCCGTGAGCGACACCACGATCGTGAGCGCGGTGACACAGGACGCCGACATCGGTGGCGTGGTCGCCTCGCGATTCAAGTACGCCATCATCGCGGCCGTGTTCGCGTTCGCCGGCTACGTCGTGGCGGGGAGCACGATGGGGAGCCCGTTCGACGTCGGGCAGAACGCCCAGTCCCTCTTCGTCCAGAACAGCGACCCCTTGGGGCTCGTCCATCTCGTCGCTATCGGGGTCGTCATCGCCACCGCGGTGGCTGGCCGACACATCGTGGAGGCGATCTCGTGGGGGATCATCGCCTCGGTCGTCTTCAACCTCGTCTTCGGGCTCTCCTCGATCAGCGACATCCTGGTCTTTCAGGCTCCCCGGACCTCGGGCGCTGCCCAGTCGCTCTCGGGGCTGCCGGTCGTCGAACTCGTCGACCCCGGCAGCTCCGCGGTCGGCGGCAGCCTCTTCACCGGGGCGACGGGCTTCTTCCCGCTGATCGTGCTCACCCTGCTGATCGTCGCCGGCGCGCAGATCCTGGTTCGCGGCGGCGGCTTCGCGGCGATGCAGGACTGGCTCCTGACGCGGGTGGCCACCAGCGTCCGTCGTGCCGAGACCACGATGGTGCTCGGGACGGCAGCGATCAACTCGATGATCACCATCAACACCGCCGCCGAGATCGCGATCGCGCCCTACATCGCGCGGATCGGCGAGCGGTTCAACATCAACGGCTACCGGCGGGCCAACATCCTCGACGCCAACACCTCGGCGCTCGGCTACATCTTCCCGTGGGGCGGCGGCGTGCTCGCGGGCTACACCGCGATGCTCGGGCTGCCCGACCAGTACGACTGGTTCACCCAGGCGATGCTCGTCAACCCCGCCCAGGTCTGGCCGTTCGTCTTCCACGGCTGGTTCCTCTTCTTCGTCTTCGTGGTCGCGGCCCTCTCGGGCTTCGGTCTCGAATACGTCTCCGACCGTGAGTCCGAGGAGGTGGCGCGGGTATGAGCCGCTTCGACGCGTTCACGGCGGGCTGGTCGTTTCGAACCACGACCCCGAGCTTCGAAGCGGGTGAGGAGATAACCGCCTTCGTCACGGGCTACGAGGACGGTGCGGGCGTGGCACGGATCGGCGACACGATCCTCACGCTGACCGACGCCGCGCCGGAACTCGTGGACACCCAGGTCGACCTCCGGATCGAGGAGTTCGACGACTCGGACCACACCGGTCGGGCGACGGTTCTCGCCGACGAGGACTGAACGACGTCCCTCTCCGGGACCGCGCTGCTAAACTCGGGGCAAAAAAGGGTCGTTCACACCGGATCCGGATCGATCTGCCGACTACTTTCCGACGCGCTTGACGAGGCGTTCGAGGTCGAGATGCCCCGCCCCGTGGTAGGGCTCGCCGCCAGGTGCGTCGCTCGCGGTCTCCTGGATGAGCGACTCGACCTCCCCGACGCTCGCGTCGGGGCGGAGCGAGCGCACGAGCGCGACCGCCCCCGCGACCTGCGGGGCGGCCATCGAGGTGCCCGCCTTCCAGCCGTAGCCCGGTTCGGTGTCGACGATCTCGCTCGGCCGGTTCACTGGCTCGTCCTCGTCATCGTCCGGGCCGTCCTCGTAGGTCGTCGTCACGATGGTGGAGTAGACGAGGTCGCGCTCCGCCTCGGGGATCCTGTCGAGCGCGTCGCGGTCCGCGTCGCCGCCCGCGGCGCTCACGTCGACGGCGTCCCCGTAGTTGGTGTAGAACGCTGGGGAGTCCGTCGGGTCCTCGAGTCGGTTGCCGGTAAGCCACTTCTCCTCGTTGTCGCTGTGTTTGCCGCCCCACCCACAGCCGATCGGGCCGGTCGCGGCCACGCCGAAGACCCCCTCGGCCTCCGTCGGGATGCTGAGGGTGTTCTCCGGGCTCATGTCGAGCGCGTCGTTGCCCGCGGAGTTGACGATGACCGTCCCCTGTGAGCGAACGTACTCGGCGACCTGTTCGGCGATACGGAGCTCCTCGGTGAGGTAGGGGTACTCGTCGACGTAGACGTACGGCGCGGGGAAGCCGACGCTGTAGTTGATGGCGTCACAGCCCGCCTCGGCGGCCTTCACCCAGCCGGCGTACCCGTCGCCCTGTTTGCCCTCCTGGCCGGAGAACATCCGATAGGAGACGATCTCGGTGTCCGGGGCGGTCCCGAGCACGCCGCCGTCGGGACCGTCGTTGCTGTTCGTCGCGGCGATGATGCCCGCGACGTGGGTCCCGTGGTCGCCGGCCCCGTTGGGCCGCCAGTCGTAGGGGTCCTCGGAGACGTTCTCCGAGAGCTCGTCGTTGACGACGTCCGCGAGGTCGGGGTGGGCGTCGTAGACGCCCGAGTCGACGACGGCGATGCGGGTGTCCGCGCCGGTCGAGACATCGTGGACCGACTTCCCGCCACCGGGTTTGTCGGTCAGATCGTTGCTGACGTCCTGTTCGCGCTTGTCCCACTGGAACTCGCTGTTCGAGGGCGCGCCGTCGTGGTTGTGGCTCGACCCCTTACTGTCGGTGGTCGGCCCGTCCCGCGACTCGACGGCCCCGACACGGTCGTCACCCCGGTCGATGACGCGGTCGGCGACCGTCGTGCCCGCCACCCGGTCCTGGTCGCCGCGCGCGACCAGCACGTCCGCCTGCGAGAGGTCGTGGACGATCTCGACGTCGTCGGGGACCGCCGACCGGTCGACGTCGCGGAGGTTGATGAAGAAGCGCGAGTCGGAGGGGCTCGCCGTCGCGGTGCCGACGCCGAGCGTCGCCACCCCGACCGCCGTCCCGGTCAACTGGAGGAACCGCCGTCTGTCGTATCGTCCCATAGCGACCGTTGTTATCGAGGAATCAGTGTTAAATATTCGTCTTCAGGAACTGAACGTATCGGGACGGTGCAACGCCGTCGCCTCAGTTGAGTGTCCAGATCGCGTAGTTCAGCGCGGTGGCGAACGAGACCCACGCGAGATACGGCACCAGCAACGCCGCCGCACGGCGGTCGACCCGGGCGAAGAGCCCGATGGTGGCGACGATCGCGACCCAGAGCGGCACGATGACCACGAGCCCCAGCGCCGGCGACTCCAGCCCGAAGAAGGCGGGCGACCACGCGAGGTTGAGCACGAACTGGACCGCGAAGGCGGCGAGGCCCAGCCGGACCCCGCGCCGGTCGAACCCCGCCCGCCAGACCAGCCACGCCGCGACACCCTGAAGCGCGTAGAGCGCCGTCCAGACCGGACCGAACACCCAGTTCGGCGGGGTGAAGCCGGGTTTCTCGACCGTGGTGTACCACGTCGCTATCTGGGGGCTCGTCACCAGCCCGGCGGCCGCGCCGAGGACGACACAGACCGCGACCGCGGCGGCGACCGTGAGGAGCGGCCGGCGGTCGGGAAGCGCGGGCTGGGAGCCCTGTGTGATGGACATACGACCTATTGGCGCGGCTACCAGTTAGCGGTATCGCCGCTACACCCTGCGCTCGACCGGCGACGCGTCCGTGACCGCTCCGAGTGCGGAATCTACTCGGCGAGGTGACCGAGGATCGCCTCGGTGTCGTTCGGCACCGGCTCGGGGTCCCGACCGGCGGCAGCCGCCGCGTCGGGGTCCTTCAGGAGGTGGCCGGTCGTGAGACAGACCACGTCCTCGTCGTCGGCGACCACACCGGACTCCCGGAGCTTCCGGAGGCCCGCGATGCTCGCCGCCGAGGCGGGTTCGACGCCGACGCCCTCCTCCGCGAGCGCGCGCTGGGCGTCGACGATCGCCTCGTCCGTGACCGCGACCGCCGTGCCGCCGGTTTCTCGAATTCCGGGCAGCGCCTTCCGCGCGTTGACTGGGTTCCCGATCCGGATCGCGGTCGCGCGGGTCTCGACCTCCTCCCAGCGGTTGGTGTCGTCCGACCCTTCTTCGATGGCCTCGACCATCGGCGCGGCCCCCTCGGCCTGCACACCAGTGAGCATCGGCACGTCCTCGGCGTCGAGCGCGCCCGACTCGACGAGTTCGCGGAAGGCCTTGTAGAGCGCGGCGGTGTTGCCGGCGTTGCCCACGGGTAAAACGATCCGGTCGGGGTAGCGACCGTAGTCGTCCCGAAACGCCTCCAGGATCTCGAAGCCGATCGTCTTCTGGCCCTCAAGTCGGAAGGGGTTGATCGAGTTCAGGAGGTAGGCTTCGCCCATGTCCGCGAGCTCGGCCACGATGTCGAGACAGGCGTCGAAGTTGCCGTCGACTTCGAGGATCCGCGCGCCGTGGAGGGCGGCCTGCGCGACCTTCCCCGCCGCGACTTTGCCCGCCGGAAGCAGCACGAGGGTCTCGACACCCGCACGGCCGCCGTAGGCCGCGAGCGCCGCGCTGGTGTTCCCGGTTGAGGCACACGCGAGGCGGTCGACCCCGAGCTCCTTGGCCACTCGGACCCCGACGGTCATGCCCCGATCCTTGAAGCTCCCCGTGGGGTTCATCCCCTCGTGTTTGACCCGGAGGCTCCGGACGCCGACGTCGGCTTCGAGCCGCGGCACCTCGTGGAGCGGGGTGTCGCCCTCCGGGAGCGAGACGCCCGACTCGAACGGGAGCGCGGCGTCGTAGCGCCAGACGCCGCGGCCCGAGAAGTCGTCGAACGTGGGATACGACTCGTAACGGGCCTCGAGGAGGCCGTCGCAGTCGGGACAGCGGTAGGTGGGTTCGTCGAACGGGGCGTTGGTTCGGCCGCACTCGATGCACGCGAGCCAGACGCCGTCCGCGGCGGCTTCCGGGGCCGACGAGCCGAGCGAGAGCTCCGTCATTGGTCGCGAGAGACGCGCCGCGAGGAAAAGTGGGCCGGTTGTCGCGACCCGTTGCCGCAATTCTCAGAGCGCGTCGAGCAGGAAGGCGAGCAGTCCCTTCTGGGCGTGGAGACGGTTCTCGGCCTGCTGCCAGACGAGTTCGCGGTCGCTCTCGAGCACCGCGTTCGTTACCTCCTCGCCGCGGTGGGCGGGTAGGCAGTGCATCAGATGTGCGTCGCTCCCCGCCAGCAGATCGTCGTTCACCTGAAACCCACCCTCCTCGAACGCGGCGAGCTTCTCGTCTCGATTCCCGTCCTCGCCCATGCTGACCCAGACGTCCGTACAGACCACGTCGGCGTCCGCGACCGCCGCCTCGGGGTCGTGGGTCACCGTCGGCGCGCTTCCGAGCTCCGCCGCCCGGTCGAAGACTGCCTCACTGATGCCGTAGTCGGGCGGCGTGGCCACGGTGAGGTCGACGCCGGCGAGCGCACAGCCGAGCACGAACGACTGCGCGACGTTGTTGCCGTCGCCGACCCACGCGACGGTGGCATCGAACCCGACCGTCTCGCGGACCGTCAGCAGGTCCGCGAGGGTCTGGCAGGGGTGGGCGTCGTCGGTCAGACCGTTCACGACCGGGACGCCAGCGTGGGCGGCGAGTTCGTCGAGGTCAGCATGATCGAACAACCGGACCATGATGCAGTCGACGTAGCCCGAGAGCGTCCGGGAGATGTCCTTCAGCGGTTCGCGCCCGCCGAGGCCGATGTCGTCGGGGCCGAGGAAGACCGCGTGGCCGCCGAGCTGGGTCATCCCGGTCTCGAAGGAGACTCTGGTTCTGGTCGAGGGTTTCTCGAAGACCATCCCGAGGGTTTTGCGTTCGAGGACGGGATGGGGCTCGTCGCGCTCGACCTGTGATTTGAAGCCGCTCGCGGCGTCGAGCACGGTTTCGAGCTCCGTTCGACTGAGGTCGTCGACGTCGGTGAAGTGGCGAACGCCGCCCGCGTCGAGGCTCATCCGCCGTCCTCCGCGACCCGCTCGGCGACGGCTTCGAGGACGGCGATGCTGTCGTCGTACTCGACGAGCGAGAGGTGTTCGTCGGGCGCGTGGTCGAGGTCCGAGTTCCCCGGCCCGTAGGTCACCATCGGGCAGTCCCAGGTCTGATAGACGTTCATGTCGCTCGTCCCCGTCTTCCGGAGGAGTCGGGGGTCGTCGCCGGTCTTCCGGATCGCCCCGCGGAAGGCGCTCGCGAGCGAACTCCGTGGGTTCGTCATCACGGGTACGACCTCGTCGTGCCACCGGACGGTGCCGCCGTCGAGCTCGCCGTCGGCGGCCTCACGGACCTCGTCGGTCGTCAGGCTGGGTGGCACCCGGAACTGGACCTCCATCGTGGCCTCGACCGAGAGCCCGTCGTCGGAGATCCCACCCTGGATCGCCGTCGGTTTGGTCGTCACGCGCTCGAACACCGGGGTCCACTCGTCGCCGTCGGCCGCCACGGCCTCGCCGACCCGGCTCCACCACTCGATCGCGTCCTCGATCGCGTTGTTGCCGGGGCGGGAGGTGTGCCCCGATTCACTGGTGGCGACGTAGGTGCCGGCCAGCAGCCCCCGATAACCGAGGGTGATCCCGTCCCAGCCAGAGGGTTCGCCGTTGACGACCGCATCGGGCGGGTCGCGCGTCTCGACGAGGTGGCGCGCGCCGCGCGAGTCGGTCTCCTCGCCGACCACGCCCACGAAACTCACGCCGGTCTCGACGGCGGCGACCGCCATCGCGGCGAGCGGGCCGGTCGCGTCGACGCTCCCACGACCCCAGAGGGACTCGACCCCGTCGGTCTCCTCGACGCGGACCGGGATGTCCCCGGGGACCGTATCGATGTGGGAGGTCAGCAGGAGCGAGTCGTCTGCGGGCGCACGGACGTTGCCGACCTCGTCGAGCCACGCTTCGCGGCCGTGGGTCTCGAAGAACGAGACCAGCAGGTCGGCACACGCCCGCTCCTCGCCCGACGGCGAGGGCGTCCCCACGAGGTCGACGAGGAGTCCGCGGGCCTGTTCGTCCGAGACGCCCGCGACGGCTTCGCTCACGACTCGCCCCCGAGCACGTTCGAGAGCGCGTCGATGACCTCGTCCGCGTCGTCCTCGTCGAGGACCAGCGGCGGGAGGAGACGGACCACCGAGCGCCCGGCGGGGAGCGCGAGGAGGCTCGTGTCGAGCGCGAGGTCGCGGAGCGCGCGGTTCGCGCCGCGTTTGACCTCGATACCGATCATGAGTCCTTCACCCCGGATATCGCGGACGTCGTCGCCGATCTCGGTGTCGAGTCCCGCCCGGAGGTACTCACCGACCTCGCCAGCGTTGCTCGGGACCTCCTCTTCGACCAGCGTCGAGACGGTGGCGTCGACCGCGGCGCTCACGACCGGGCCGCCGCTGAAGGTCGCGTTGTGCGGGCCGTGGTCGTCGGCGATCCAGTCGGCACAGAGCGCCGTCCCCGCGGGGAGGCCGTTCGCCAGCCCCTTCGCGGTCGTGAGGACGTCCGGGACGACACCGGCCTGCTGGGAGGCCCAGAGGGTTCCCGTCCGGCCCATCCCCGTCTGTACCTCGTCGAAGACCAGCGCCGCGCCCGCGTCCGCCGTGCACTCGCGCGCCGCCGCGAGGTAGCCGTCGGTGGGAACGTTGATCCCGCCCTCGCCCTGGATGGGTTCGACGATCACCGCTGCCGTCTCGTCGTCGACCGCCTCCGCGAGCGCCTCGCTATCCCCGTAGGGCACGAACTCCACGTCGCCGATCAGCGGCTCGAACGGATCACGATAATCGCTGTTCCACGTCGTCGCGAGCGCGCCCATCGTCCGGCCGTGGAAGCCCTGCATCGTGGCGACGATCTTCGACCGACCAGTGGCGCTCCGGGCGAACTTCAGTGCGGCCTCGTTCGCCTCCGTTCCGGAATTGCAGAGCCAGACGTTCTCCAACCCATCGGGGGCCGCGGCGGCGAGCGCGTCGAACGCCCGGTCGCGCGCGTCGACGGGGTAGGAGGCCTGGACGAACGTCAGCCGGTCGACCTGGTCGTGGACCGCCTCGTCGACGGCGGGGTGGCTGTGCCCGAGCGGTGTACACGCGTAGCTCGCGCCACAGTCGAGGTACTCGGTCCCATCGGTATCGTAGAGGTAGACACCGTCGCCGTGGGCGATCCGGATCGGTTTCTCCGAGTGGATGAAGTTACTCATGCCGTCGCCTCCGTTTCGAGCGCCGCGGGGAGGATGTGGGTCCCGCTACCGTCGAGCGCCGCGAGCACGGGCGAATCGGCGTTCGCGGTCGCCACGATCACTTCACTCGCCCCACCGGAGAGCGCCTCCTTCGCCGCCATCACCTTCTTGCCCATGAACCCTTCCGCCGCGCTTTCGATCGAATCGAGTTCGTCGGGCGTCTCCGCACGCTCGATGAGCGTCGAGTCGTCCTCGGGGTCGGCGAGCACGCCGGGGACGTCGGTGAGCACAACGAGCTCCGCGCCGAGCGCGCCCGCGACCGCCGCGGCCGCCCGGTCGGCGTCGGCGTTCACGGGGACGCCGTCGTCGGCGAGCATCGGCACCGTCACTACAGGAGTATAGCCCCCGTCGAGCAGCGTTTCGAGCAGGTCGGCGTTCACCGACTCGATCTTCCCGGAGTGCTCGCCCCGCCGGATCTTCTTCTTGCCGTCCTCGACAACCCTGACCGCGGACTTCCGCGGGCCGGTGAGCAGTCCACCGTCCACCCCGGAGAGGCCGAGCGCGTCCACGCCCGCCGCCCGCAGCGACGCCGTGAGGTCGGTGTTGAGTTTCCCGGGCAGAACCATCTCGAAGACCTCCATCGTGCGCTCGTCGGTGAACCGCCCGACGACGCCGGAGGGACTCTCGACGTACTCGGGCTCCTCGCCGAGCTGGTCGAGGGTGTCGTCGACCGCGGTCGAACCGCCGTGAACCACGACGACCCGCTCGCCCTCGGCGACGAGTTCGGCGACGTCCGCGACCGCACCCGCCGGGTTCACGGCACGCGCGCCGCCGATCTTGAGGACGACCGTCATGGCGTCCCCACGGGGTGGAGCCCCTGAAAGTCGAGGCCGGCCGTTTCGTCGTAGCCGAACGCGACGTTCGCCGCCTGTATCGCTTGCCCTGCAGAACCTTTCATCATGTTGTCGATGGCCGAAAACACCACGATTCGTTTGTTACTCGGGTCGAGCTCGAAGCCGACCTCGGCGTGATTGGTCCCCGCGACCGCCTTGGGTTCGGGGTAGCGATATACTCCTGTGCCGCCGGCCACGAGCCGTACGAACGGTTCGTCGTCGTAGGACTCTCGAAACGCACTCCAGAGGTCGCCCGTCGACACCGGATTCTCGGGGAAGACGTGACACGTCGCCGACGCTCCGCGAACCATGTCGACCGCGTGGGCGGTGAACGCGACGTTACACCCGAACGCCTGGACGATCTCGGCTTCGTGACGGTGGCCGGTCGGCGCGTAGGGGCGCACGACGCCCGATCGTTCGGGATGCGAGGAGGCGTTCCCGCCGCCGGCACCGCCTTCCGACGAGCCAACCTTGACGTCGACCACGATCCGCTCGTCGCCTGAGAGGATCCCCCCGTCGAACAGCGGCCCCAGCCCGAGAACCGTGGCGGTGGCGTTGCAGCCGCCCGCCGCGATCAGGGAAGCCCCCGGAAGCTCGTCGCGATGGCGCTCGGGGAGCGCGTAGACCGACTCGTCGAGGAGTTCGGGGCGCGTGTGCCCGTCGTACCACTCGTCGTACTGTTCTTCACTCTCCAGTCGAAAGTCCGCGCTCAGGTCCACCACCGTGTCGGCAGCCTCTTGGAAGGCGTCGATGTGCTCCATCGACACGCCGTGTGGCGTCGCGGCGAACAGCACGTCGACGCTCGCGAGGTCGGTGGGGTCGCTGAAGCGCTGGTCGATCCCCCGGAGGTTCGGGTGGACCGAGCCAAGAGTCTTGTTGGTGTACTCGCGGCTAGTGGCTTCTTCGAGTTCGAACTCGGGGTGTGAGTCGATGAGGCGAAGGAGCTCGCCACCGGTGAACCCGCTCGCGCCGACCACCGACGCGGTCTTCGTCATTCGCCTTCCCTCACGAGGCTCACGGTGCGGTCACCGTCGCGGAGTCGGCCGCGACCTTGGTTTCGAGCCAGTCGACCACGCGCGCGGGCACGTCGACGTCGGTGGCCTCGGCGAGCGCCTTGAACTCCACCGTGTGATTCACCTCGTGCACGGTGTATGAATCGCCGGTCTCCATCAGGTCCACCCCGAGGAGGCCGCCGCCGACGGCGTCGCTCGCGCGGGCCACGAGGTCGCGGGCCTCGTCGTCGAGTTCGAACGCCGTTGCCTCGGCCCCTTTCGAGGCGTTGGTGAGCCAGTGGTCCGACGAGCGCGCCTCCGCGGCGACGGGGTCGCCGTCTGTCGTCAAAACCCGGATGTCGCGCCCGGGTTTCTCGACGAACTCCTGGACGTAGAACACCTTGTGCTCGTAGTGGCCCAGCGTGGCTTTGTGTTCGAGGATCGCCTCGGCGGCGTCCCGGGAGTCGATCTTCGCCATCAGCCGACCCCACGACCCGATGACGGGTTTGAGGACACAGGGATAGCCGAAGTCCTCGATGGTTTCGAGCGCCGCGTCCTTCGTGAACGCGACCTCGGTGGTGGGTGTCGGAACGCCCGCGCTCGCGAGCGCGAGGCTGTTCTTCACCTTGTCGGCGCAGACCTCGGCGGTGTCGGCGCTGTTGATCACGGGGATACCGTACGAATCGAGGAACCGCGTCGCGTACGTGCTCCGGCTGGTCGCGAGACATCGGTCCACGACGAGGTCGACGCCCTCGAACGCCGCCGGCGGCTCGGAGAGGCCGAAACGCAGGTCGCGGACGTCGACCTTCGTGACCTCGTGGCCGCGCTCCCGGAGCTCCGAGAGCAGGAGCTTCTCGTCGCGCCGGATGCGCGAGTAGAGCACGCCGATGTTCACGTCACTCCCCCCAGTCCTCTTCGAGCTCGGGGGCGGTCTCGAGCGTCGCGGGGTCGGTCTCGACCACTTCGAGCTCGCTCCCACAGGTCCCACAGTCGAGGATCTCGCCGACTTCGGCGTCGTCGTACAGCGTCACGTCGCCGCCGCATTCCGGACAGGTTGCCATTGTACCCTCCTCTCACCCGTCTATCGGCTTAAACGCTTCGAACTTGTTCGATAATTTACAGGAATCCGTAGCCGTCGCTCCGGCGGAAAAAGCGGTCAGTTCGCGCGGTTCGTCGGTGACGACGAGATGAATGTTCCCCCTCGCGGGGGCGGTCGCTCAGCCACGTCGGGCCACCTCCCGTTCGAGTGCTTCGGCAGCGCCGTCGAGCTGCGCGCGCCGGTCGGCGAGCGCGTCCTCGTCCTCGTCGACCCCCGCCTCGCGCCGGCCGAGCGCGGCTTCGACGGACGCGGGGGCGGGACCGCCGAACGAGTCGCGGCTCGCCACGCTGGCCTCGGGGTCGAGCGCGCGCTCGACCGCCTCGCGCTCGACGTAGGTGTCGAGCGAGTCGTCGAGCACCGCCTCCGCGGCGGTCGCGACCGTTTCGTACTCGACGGCTGCACCGTTCTCGATGTCTTCGGCGGCGAGGGCGAGGATCTCGTGGGCAGTTCTGAAAGGGAGCCCCGCCATCGCGAGCAGGTCCGCGACGCCGGTCGCGGTCGAGAACCCCGCACTGGCGGCGTCGGCGAGCGCCTCCCGCTCCCACCTCGCGGTCGCCACCGCGCCGGCGGCCACCTCGGTCGCGGGAACGACGGCGTCGACGCTATCCCACGCGTGGGGCGTCGCGGTCTGGAGGTCGCGGTTGTACGCCCGTGGGAGCCCCTTCAGTGTGGTCAGCAGCCCGTTCAGTCCCGCATTCGCGTCGCCCGCACAGGCCCGAACGAGTTCGAGCGAGTCGGGGTTCTTCTTCTGGGGCATGATCGAGGAGGTCGAGGCGTAGTCGTCGTGGACGTCGAGGTAGCCGTCGCTCGCGAACTCCACGAGGTCGGTGGCGAGCCCCGAGAGCGACACGGCCAAGGAAGCGAGCGCGCTCGCGCCCTCGACCAGGAAGTCCCGCGTCGAGACCGCGTCCATCGAGTTCTCGACGAGCCCATCGAAGCCGAGGAGGTCGGCGGTACGCTCGCGGTCGACCTCGAAGGGCGTGCCCGCGAAGGCCGCCGCGCCGAGCGGCGAGCGGTTCGTGCGGTCGTAGGCCGCCACCAGCCGCTCGGTGTCCCGCGCGAACGCCTGCTCGTAGGAGGCGAGGAGGTGGCCGACGGTGGTGGGCTGGGCGGGTTGGCGGTGGGTGTAGCCGGGCATCAGGGTCTCCGTGTGCTCGCGTGCGCTCTCGAGCAGCGCCGAACGGAGGGCGAGGGTCGCGTCGACGGTATCGAGCAGGTCCTCGCGGAACCGGTAGCGGATGCAGGTCGCCACCTCGTCGTTGCGGCTCCGTGCGGTGTGCATCCGGCCACCGTCGGGGCCGATGCAGTCGATGACCGCCGACTCGATGGCGGCGTGGACGTCCTCGCCCGAAAGCTGGTCGTAGCCTGCCTCCTCGACCGCGGCGAGGCCATCGAGGATCGACCCCGCGCTCTCCTCGTCGACGACCCCCTGTTCGTCGAGCATCACGACGTGGGCGCGGTCGACCGCGAGGTCCGCACGGAAGATCCGTTCGTCGGCGACCATCGAGGAGAGGAAGCCGCGGGCGGGGCCGCCGCTGAAGCGCTCGCCCCGCACCACGTCGCTCTCCTCGCTCATCTCACTCGTCCCCGCTCTCGTCGTCTTCCGCCCCGCCGTCGGCGAGGGGTTTCGCGGATTCGGCCGACTCCATCACGCGGCTCGCGAGCCGCGACTGGAAGCCGTGGTACTTGGCTACTCCGGTGGCGTCGGCCTGCTCGATGCCGCCGCCGACGTCGGCGGTGTTGAACGAGGCTGCGGCGGCCGAGTAGACGCCGTACTCGCTCTCGCGACCGACCGCGCGGGCCTGGCCGCCGTCGAGTTTTATCGTGACGGTGCCAGTAACGCGTTCCTGGGTCGAGTCGATGAAGCCATCGAGGGCGTCGACCAGCGGCGCGGCGAGCAGCCCTTCGTAGGCCTTCTCGGCCCACTCGTGGTCGATCCCCTTCTTGAAGCTCCGTTCCTCCTTCGTGAGCACGAGCGATTCGAGCGCCTCGTGGGCGTTCAACAGGACCGTGGCGGC
Organism: Halococcus salsus; assembly: GCF_009900715.1. Classification (NCBI taxonomy): domain Archaea; kingdom Methanobacteriati; phylum Methanobacteriota; class Halobacteria; order Halobacteriales; family Halococcaceae; genus Halococcus; species Halococcus salsus. The sequence continues at coordinate 383,944 of NZ_JAAAJC010000002.1, read as the reverse complement.
CGGGTGCTCGTAGTTCTCCCTGACTTTGAGCCCGAGCATCCGGTCCTCCATCAGGTCGGTCCGGCCGACGCCGTGGCTCCCGGCGACCTCGTTGAGTTCCTCGATGAGCTCGATCGGGTCCATCGCCTCGCCGTCGAGCGCCACCGGGTAGCCGTCCTCGAACTCGAGTTCGAGGAGTTCGGTCTCACCGCTCGGGGACTGGGTCCAGTCGTAGATGTCCTCGGGCGGGACGTAGTTCGGTTCCTCGAGTTCGGAGCCCTCGACCGAGCGGCTCCAGAGGTTGGTGTCGATGCTCCACGCGCCGGCGTTGCCGCCCTCCACGGGCAGGTCGCGCTCGTCGGCGTACTCCTGTTCGACCTCGCGGGTGAGACCGAGCTCGCGGACCGGCGCGATCACGTCGAGTTCGGAGTCGCGCCAGACGGCCTCGAACCTGAGTTGGTCGTTACCCTTGCCGGTACAGCCGTGCGCGAGCGCGCTACAGTCGTTTTCGAGCGCCACGTCGAGGATGGCCTCGGCGATCACGGGCCGAGCGAGCGCCGTCCCGAGGGGATAGCCCTGGTAGGTGGCGTTGGCGCGGACGGCGTCGAGACAGGTGTCGGCGAACGCGTCCTTCGCGTCGACCACGTAGTGTTCGAGGTCGAGCGCCTCGGCGGTTTCTTCTGCTTCGGCGAACTCCTTCGTGGGCTGGCCGACGTCGACGGTGACGCCGACTACCTCGTCGTAGCCGTACTCCTCTTCGAGGAGCGGGACGCAGACGGTGGTATCCAGCCCGCCGGAGAAGGCGAGCGCGACGCGGTCGGTCGAATCGGGTGTCGTGTCGTGTGTCATTTGGTGTCGTGAGTGAGGTTCGCNTGAGGACTGGGGAGCAAGTCAGGTCGGGGGGAGAAGTGTGTGCGGGCCTAGCGGCCCGGTCGTCGCGGTCGGAGCGGGACGGACGCGCCGGTGGACGGCGGCGAAGCGGTGTGGCGCGTCCGGGTCATGTACCGATTTCTCGAAGCGCGGGGATATTAAACGCTTCCGAGTCGGCGATGCTTGCGTCCCCGACCACCACCGTCATGCCGGTCGCGCGCCGACCCCGGTCGTGTACAGCCTCAACGTCCCGGTTCCCGGCGAGGTGAAGCGCCTCGCGGCCGAGCTTCGGCCCCGACTGATGGCGTTCGAACGCATCCGTGAGCGCCACTCGCTGTTGGTGAAGCGCTTCGAGTCCGCGGACCACCGGCGGCTCTCGAAGCGGGTTCGTCGGGCGCTCGCCGGCGCGCCGGCCGTCGAGGCTCGTATCGCGACCATCGAGTCGTTCGACGACCCGGTTCGCGGTCCGGGGCCGGTGGTCTACCTCGCCGCCGAGAGCCCGGGATTGGTCGGGATCCACGACCGACTCGTCGAACGCTTCGACGCGGTCCCCGAACTCGAGGGGTCGGAGTACGTTCCGCACGTCACCCTCGCCCGTGGCGGGTCGGCGGAAGCGGCCGAGGCGCTTCGTGACGTCGATATCGACCCGATCGAGTGGGTCGTTCCCGAACTCGTCGTCTACGATGCCGTCCACCGCGAGCGCGTCAGTCGCGTCTCGCTGCCGACGTCGGACTGAGAAGGCCGGTCACCGGATACCGAGGCCCGTCATCGCCACTCCGCGAGCGGTGCGGCCTCGCAAAGCGGCAGCGCCACCCACGCGTCGTCGCGGGAGATGTCGGCGACGACGAACCGCCGCACCGCACCGTCGTCGTCGACCGAGGCCATGACGTCCTCCGCCGTGCTGGCTGTCGCCAGACCGGCCGTATCCGGCGTCATACTATGTGAGTACATACCACCGCTACATAAACGCACCGAACCGGGGTCGACCCGAGCGTACCACCGGCGAATACTATCGATCTTTCATGTTTGTTTCAACGGCTGAAACGAACCCGAAATCGTCGGATTCAGGCCCCCTCTAAACGAGCCGGAGGACGGCTCAAACGCCGGACCTGACCGAGAACACAAAACTTATACGCACTTGGCAAAACTCGACAATTGGGATGACTAAGGATACCAAACAGACGCGGCGTCGGTTCCTGAAGGCCACGGGTGGCGTGGCCGCCGGGGCGGCCCTCGCCGGCTGTTCGAGCGGCAGCGGTGACGGAAGCGGGAACAACAGTAGCGGCGGTGGCGGCGGCAACAACAGCGGTGGCGGGGACACCAGCGCCGGCAACCAGTCCGGTGGGAATCAGAGCGCCGGTCAGCAAACCCAGTCCATCGAGGCTGACCCCTCCCAGACCCTTCAGATGGTCAACGACACCATCACGACGTTCGACCCGGTCGCCGCGACCGACACCGCGAGCGGCAGGGTCATCCAGAACCTGTTCGACGGGCTGATGAACTATCCGAACGGCAACGTGGAGGTCGAATCCCAGCTCGCGTCGGATTTCAGCGTCTCGGACGACAACACCACCTACACCTTCCAGCTGAAGGACGCCACGTTCCACAACGGCGACTCGGTCACGGCACAGGACTTCATCTACGCGTGGGAGCGCCTCGCGGCCTCCTCGAACTCCAGCCGGGCGTACTTCATCCTCGACTCGGTCAACGTCCAGCACGAGACCACGACCCAGGATGGCGAGGAGGTCTACAAGCCGAACTCGTTGGCGCTCGAAGCGCCGGACGAGAAGACCCTCGAAGTCACCCTCGAATCCCCGTTCCACTCGACGCTGGAGATGTTCGCCTACACCTCGTTCGCGGCGGTCCCCGAGGGGATCGTCGGCGACATCGAGGGCTACGAAGGCGAGATGAACTACCAGCAGTTCTCGAGTCAGAACCCCGTCGGTGCGGGTCCGTTCCAGTTCGACAACTACAACTCGGGGACCGCAGTCGACGTCACCCGGTTCGACGACTACCACGGCGGGAGGGCGTCGATCGCGGGCATCCACTGGCAGGTCATCTCGCAGTCGTCGACGGCGTATCAGTACTCTCAGGGCAAGAACTCGGACGTCATCTCGATGCCGACCGCGCAGTACGACCCGAGCAAGGTCAACGTCCAGCGCGGCCCCGACGATGCCGGTCGGAAGTTCGGCACGTACGGGCCGATGGAGAACGGCGAGACGGCGAACTACCTCAGCGTCCCGACGGTCGACGTCTACTACCTCGGGTTCAACATGGCGAAGGTGCCCAAACCCGTTCGGCAGGCCTTCGCCTACGTCGCCAACCAACAGCAGGTGACCGAACAGGTGTTCAAGGGTCGTGGCACCCCAGCCTACCACTTCACGCCACCGACCATCTACCCCGGCGGCGCGAAACAGTACGACCAGCACGCGAAGCAGAACTACCCCTACGGTTACAACCAGACCCAGGTGCCACAGGCGACCCAGGTCATGGAGGACGCCGGCTACAACGGGAACAACACGTTCCAACTGCAGTGGACCCAGTACGAGGACGACACGTGGCTCTCGCTCGGGAAGCTGTTCCGCGACCAGCTCCAGGCCGCCCACATCGACATGCAGATCCAGCAGGCGGACTTCTCGACCATGCTCGAACGCGGGCGCAACGGCCAGCTCGAAGTCTACACCCTCGGTTGGGTGGCTGACTGGCCCGCGCCGGACAACTTCCTCCAGCTCCTGAACCCACCACAGACCGACACCTCGCAGTCGGACCCGATCTCCTACATCAACTGGACGGGGGAGAACGGCGATGCGGCCCAACAGGCGTCCAGCGCGTGGGAAAAGGTCTCGAACAACCAGGCACCAACTGACCAAGCCGAAAGCACTCGTGACGAGGCTTACGTCACGATGGAGGAGGCGAACTGGGAGGACGTCGGCATGCTCCCGCTCTATCACCAGCTCGACGAACGCCTCTGGTACGACTGGGTCGACATCCCACCGTTCGGCGGGATGAGCGGCAGTCGTCAGATGTTCAACGACGTCAAGATCGCTTCCCAGCGCGGGTAAGGCCTCTTTCACCGTTTTCCGGGCCTGCGGTGTAACCAAACCCGTTTCTGTTGGCGATATTCGCCTCGACCCCAAACGAAAGGTATAATGACAGTACGTCGTTTATGACGGTTATAGCATGAGATTCGATTCCACGGTGAGGGTCATCGAATGAGTCGGTGGGGCTATTTCTTCCGACGGCTGGTGTTGGCCATTCCGGTCGTGGTGTTCGGTACCACGATCACGTTCGTGATGGTGCGGCTGGGACCGATCGACCCGGCGGCGGCGATCGTCGGGATGGGCGACCCGTCGGGCCTCGCACGGGTCCGACGGAACCTCGGACTGAACCAGCCGCTCTGGAAGCAGTATATCGAGTATATGGTGGATATGTTCACCTTCAATCTCGGTCAATCGTGGGTGATTCAGCCCGGTGTTCCGGCCTACGACCTCGTGGTGAGCTACGCGCCCCGGACGATTTGGCTCGGGTTCTGGTCGGTGCTGATCGCGCTGTTCGTCGGGATCCCGCTCGGGTTCTACGCCGGCCTCAATCCCAACACCGCCGGGGATTATTTCGCCTCCTTCGGCGGGATCGTCTGGCGTGCGATGCCGAACTTCTGGCTCGCCATCATCCTCGTCGCGGTGCTCACCAACTCCGGGCAGTTCTTCGCCGGCTTCGATTGGTCGAACTGGCTGATCTCGACCGATGTCGTGACGCCACCGAACCTCAACTTCCTCGCCAACCCGCTCGGTGCGATCACGAACCCGACCGATTGGTGGATCAGGGGTGGCGGTGATGGCTCGTTCCTCGCGGCGCTCAAGGTGATAGCCCCCGCGGCGATCGTGCTCGGTTCGGCCTCGATGGGCAACGAGATGCGGATCGGTCGGACCGCGGTGCTCGAAACCATCAACTCCGAGTACGTCGAGACCGCCCGCGCGAAGGGCGTCTCCGGCCGATCGATCGTCTGGAAACACGTCTTCCGGAACGCGCTGATCCCACTCGTCCCGATCATCACGGGTGAGGCGTTCCTCCTGATCGGCGGGTCCGTTCTGGTCGAGTCGGTGTTCGCGATCAACGGGATCGGGATGCTGTTCCTCCAGGCGGCGAAGAACGCCGACCTGCCGCTGGTCGGCGCGCTGATGTTCATCTTCATCCTGATAACGGTGTTCGCGAACATCCTCCAAGACCTGCTGTACACCCTCATCGACCCGCGCGTCGGTTACGAAAACGAGTAATCCATGAGTGATACACCTCTCGACGAAGAGAAACCGCTCCGTGAACGCATCGCCGCGAACCCACGACCCGCGCTCAAGTGGCTCCTCGGCGCGGTCGTCCTACTCGCCCTCGAACTCGGTGCGGTCGTCGGCGTCGTCATCAAGCTCCTCCTGACCGTGGCCCGTCTCGGCCCGCTCGCGCCGAACCCCGTGGCTGCCGCGCTCGCGAGTGCGGGCGAGGCCGCCGCCGGCATCCCCACGCTGCTCTCGCGTGCTCTGATCCCGAACGACGGCTTCCAGCCTGGGGGGACGGGCGCGTGGACCGGGACCTTCCTGGGGCTCGAACCCAAGTACGCGTGGCTGATCCGGGTCGTCCTGATCTACGTCTACGCGTTCGTCTGGCTCGGTTGGTTCTGGGTCGGCTACCGCTGGTTCCGCGAGCACTACCGCTACGCCGACTGGACGCCCCGTGACGACGTCGTCGACCGGCTCCGGGGCCACCGATGGGGACAGTTCGGGTTCGTGCTCGTGCTGACGTTCTTCATCATGGCGCTGTTCGCGCCGGCGCTCGGCCCGACGACGGTCGACGCCAACATCCAGAACCCCTACACCCACTACACGAAGTACTACGACGAAGAAACGGAGACGGTACAGAACGTCACCGTCGGGACCGCGAACCTCGGGTCGACCTCCCAGGGTGCCGGCGGTGAGAACGTCGGTCCCTGGACCTACGACGACTACAAACGATTCCATCCGTTCGGGACGATAACCAACGGAAAGGACCTCTTCACGTACATGGCGGCCGGAGCCCGGGTGTCGTTGATGATCGGACTGGTTTCGCTCCTCTTCAGTGCGGGCATCGCCAGTATCCTCGCGATGCTGACGGCGTACTACAAGGGGCTCGCCGACCTCGCCACCGTGATCGTCAGCGACTCGATCCAGGCGCTGCCGGTGTTGCTGGTTTTGATCCTCGCCTCGGCGGTCTTTTCCGGCACGTGGCTCGCCAACCTCTACAACGGGGCGGTGATGTTGATGCTCATCTTCTCGCTCACGTACTGGCCGTTCTTCTGGCGAGCGCTCCGTGGTCCCTCGCTCCAGGTCTCCGAAGAGGAGTGGATCGATGCCGCCAGGAGCTTCGGGCAGAAACCCCGGACCATCATGCAAAAGCACATGCTGCCGTACGTCACTGGCTATCTCCTGATCTACGCCTCGCTGACCCTCGGCGGGATCATCATCTCGGTCGCGGGGCTGTCGTACGTCGGGCTCGGCATCACCCCACCGACTCCCGAGTGGGGGACCGTGGTCGCCTCGGGGCAGCCCTACGTCGCCACCGCGTCGTGGCACATCTCGTTGATCCCCGGGATCATGATCACGCTGATCGTCATCGGGTTCAACGCGTTCGGCGACGGCATCCGCGACGCGCTCGACCCACAGAGTGAAGGTACCGACGGTGGCGAGGCCGCCATCGCCGGGGGTGGTGGCGCGTGAGCACCGGCACCGACGCGACGGGCGACACCCTCCGGTTCGACCGTCGCGACGAGGAACCGGTCCTCTCGGTCGACGGCCTGCGAACCGCCTTCTTCACGGACAAGGAGACCATTCGAGCGGTGGACGGCGTGAGCTTCGACGTCCACGACGGCGAGACCGTCGGGATCGTCGGCGAGTCCGGCTCGGGCAAGTCGGTGACCGCGCGGTCGATCATGGGGCTCACCCGGTCACCGGGGCGGGTGCTCGACGGCTCCATCCGGTTTCGCGACCCCGCCACCGTGGCGCGACTCGCGAACTCGTTCGGCGGACGAACCGTCGACGTGTCGGGGCTCTCCGACGACGAACGCGCCGACGCGATCGGCGAGGACGACTTCGTCTTCGTCGAGGAGTGGGACGGCGACGAGCCCGCGGCGGGCTACGTCGAGATCACCCGCGCGTCGCCGGCGGCGCTGCGGAAGCTCCGCGGGAAGGGGATCGCGATGATCTTCCAGGACCCGCTGAGCTCGCTCAACCCCGTCTACACCGTCGGGAACCAGATCAAGGAGGCCCTCCGGCTCCACCGGGGGCTCCGCGGCCAGGCGGCGACCGAGAAGGCGGTGGACCTCCTCGAAGCCGTCTCGATCCCCGACGCCAAACGACGGATCGGCGAGTATCCCCACCAGTTCTCGGGTGGCATGCGCCAGCGCGCGGTGATCGCGATGGCGCTCGCCTGCGAACCCGAACTCCTGATCTGCGACGAGCCGACCACCGCGCTCGACGTCACGATCCAGGCCCAGATCCTCGAACTCCTCGAGGAGATCCAAGAGGAACGCGGTCTCTCGATCGTCTTCATCACCCACGACATGGGCGTGATGGCGGAGGTCGCCGACCGCCTCAACGTGATGTACGCGGGCGAGGTGGTCGAGACCGCGCCGGTCGGCGAGGTGTTCGCGAACCCGAAACACCCCTACACGGAGGGGTTGCTCGAATCGATCCCCGGCCGGAACGTCGGCGAGGAGCGCCTCCGGACGATCGAGGGCGACGTACCGACGCCGAACGAGAAGCCGACCTACTGTCGGTTCGCGCCGCGGTGTCCCGAGGCGTTCGCCGAGTGCGACGCCGTCCACCCGGTCTCGGTGTCGGTGAACGACGCCGCGACCGACCACACCGCGGCGTGTCTACTCTACCCCGAGGACGTCTCGCGGGAGGAGGCGGTCGAGACCCACCGCGACCGTGGCGAGGCCAGCGAGGTGACGGTCGATGAGTGAGACCGTCCAGCGCGAGGAGGGCACCCAGCACGGCGAGGCGCTGGTCGAGGTCTCGAACCTGAAGACCTACTACGAGGACGGCGGGCTGCTCTCGAACGAGCCGGTGAAGGCGGTCGACGACGTCAGCCTCTCGATCGACCGGGGCGAGACCCTCGGCCTCGTTGGCGAATCCGGCTGTGGGAAGACGACCCTCGGGCGAACCCTGGTCCAGCTCGAAACCGCGACCGACGGCGAGGTGCTGTTCGACGGCACCGACGTCACCCGGCTCTCGGGCTCGGACCTGAAGGACTGGCGACGCAACGCCCAGATCGTCTTCCAGGACCCACAGTCGAGCCTCAACGACCGGATGACCGTCGGGGAGATCGTTCGCGAACCCCTCGACGTCCACGACTGGAAGGAACCCCGGGACCGTCGCCAGCGCGTGCGCGAACTCCTCGAAACCGTCGGGCTCCGCGAGGAACACTACTACCGATACCCCCACCAGTTCTCCGGTGGGCAGCGCCAGCGGGTCGGGATCGCGCGCGCGCTCGCGCTCGAACCCGAGTTCGTCGTGCTCGACGAACCCGTGAGCGCGCTCGACGTCTCGGTCCAGGCGAAGATCCTGAACCTCCTCGAGGACCTCCAGAACGAGTTCGGGCTGACCTACCTCTTCATCGCTCACGACCTCTCGGTGGTGCGCCACATCTGTGACCGGGTCGCCGTGATGTACCTCGGGAACATCATGGAGGTCGGCCCCGCCGAGGAACTGTTCGAGGACCCGGCGAACCCCTACACCCACGCGTTGCTGTCGGCGATCCCGGAACCCGACCCCGACACCGACAAGGAGCGGATCACGCTCCGGGGGACCCCGCCGTCGCCGCGCGACCCGCCCGCCGGCTGTCCGTTCAGCACGCGGTGTCCGGCGAAGATCCGCCCCGAGAAGTACCGCGACGCCGACGACGAACTCTGGGAGCGGATCGAGGTGTTTCAGGAGATCCTCCGCGAGCGAGAGCGCGCCGACCGGAGCCTCTCCGAATGCGCCCGGAGCCTCCTCGGGATGGAGACCCGCTTTTCGGACATCGAGGAGATCAACGAGGAGGTCTTCGGGGACGTCCAGGTCCCCACCGAGGTTCAGCGCCACATCGAGGAGGCCGAATCCCATGTCCGTGACGACGACGAGGAGGCGGCGCTCGCAACGCTCCTCGACGAGTTCGGGAGCGAGTGCGACGCCGAGACCCCCGCCCACCACGAGGTGAGTTCGGCGGGGCGGGTGAGCCTCTGTCACCGCCACAAACCCGACCACGACGAGCCCCAGGACGTCTTCGACCGGACCGTCTTCGAGGGCTGATGGCCCACCCCGACCGCCGGCCGCCGGTCGGATCGGCGGCCCACCGCGCACGCCAGGCGCTCGACGCGGCGACGTACGCCGTCGTGGTCGTCCTGTGTGTCGCGGCGGCCGCGGCGGTCGTGAGCCTCCCCCTCGGGTGGGGGCTGGTCGGCGTGAAGTACGCCCTCTTCTTCGCCGGGTTCCTCGTCTTCGGGGTCTCGACGCTGTGGCTCCGCCCGACCCCGCCGTGGAAGGACGACGAGGGCTCCGCCGGCCGACGCGAGGAGAGCCGGTTTCAGGCCGCCGTCCAGCGGGCCCCGCCGCTCCGGCGCTACGGATTGGTCCCGGACGACCGACTCTCGCCGGCCGCGAAGCTCTTCCTCTCGAGCCTCCTGATGCTCGCGGTCTCGTTCGCGCTGGAGACCGTCTTCGGCGTCACGGTGTAGCCGAGGGGCTTTATCCCCTGGGTCCCTGGCCCGGCACATGCCCGAGATCAGCGACGACCCCGACTCGGCCGACCGCGTCACGGCCAACGCCGACGCGCTCAAGAACGCGTGGGCGGCGACGCTCGACGACATGGAGGCGCTCGCGGCGGAGTACGCCGACGAGGGCTGGGAGACCATCACGGTCCCGGCGGGCCACACCGCCCCCGAACCGCCGGACAGCGGCGTCGAAGGACGGTTCGGGCTGGTCTACGTCATCCCCGGCGACCGCGCCGAGGACGTCGCGACGGCGATCGAGGCCGGCGAGTTCCCGCGCTACGACGTCTACCGCAACGAGGCCGGCGGCCAGGTCTTCCTGGTCACGGTGCTCACCGACCCCGACACCGAGACGGCGGTCTTCGTCGCGGGCGGGTTCGAGCGCCGGACGTCGCGGTCGCTACTGAGCGCCGTCCAGGATGCCGGGGTCATGTACACCCACCTCCAGAAGCTCGACGGCACGCCCGTCGGGTCGTTCGAACACGACGATCCTGGAAAGTTCTTCCCGGCGACCGACTTCACCGCGGGCGAGTAGGCCGACCACCGGCTCGGGACCCGTTCGTCCACGCCGTCCGGTGACGGGGTCCGCGACCGTTCACCGGCCGTCGGGGCTTCAGCGCGGCGCGCCACACCGTGGACAGATCGGCGGCCCCGGTTCGGGGAGCGCGACCCCGCAGTGGTGACACTCGCCGTCGGGCGCGCGGATCGCCGCGACGGCCGCCTCGGTGGTCCTCCCGACCGCCGCGACGGTTCCGATGTCCTCGAAAGAGTCCTCTCCCTCGTCGGACGCGGCGGTCGCGAACCGGGCGCGACGGGCGACGAACGACTCGTCGTCGGCGAACGAGACGAGTCGTGCCGCGTCGACGGGTGAGTCACCCGACGACCGGGCGAGCACGCCGTAGGCTTCGAGCGCCCGCCCGCGGACGTGTGGCTCTTCGTCGTCGAACCGGGCGAGGAGCGCCTCGGTCACGTCGGCGAGCGCCGTGGGATGGACACAGCCGACGACCAGCAGGGCGGTCGTGAGGTGGTAGCGCACGAGCGCGCTTCCGTCGTCGAGGTGGGCCGCGAGGTCCGGGAGGTGATGGCGGAGACGGTCGGGGTCGCCGAGGGTGACGTGTTCGAGCGCCTTCGCGAGCTTCTCACGGACCTCACTGCCCTCGAACGAGAGGCCGACCCGGAGGTCGGCGAGCACGGCGGGCGAGGCGACGGTTTCGGGTTGGGCGAGCGCGACGTAGCCGAGGGCCTCGGCCGACCGGGCGCGGACGTAGTAGAACTCCTCGTCGTCGGCGAGACGGGCGGCTAGCGCCGGGACCGATTGCACGACCGAATCGGGGTCGCCCGCAGCGACGGCGACGAACAGTTTCGCGGTCGAGAGCCGGACCGCGCGGCCGTCGTCGACGAGCAGCTCCTCGCAGGCCGAGAGCACGGGTGCGACCGAGTGCGGGTCGTCCTCGGCGGCGGCTTCGAACGCCTGCACCCGCCGCTTTCGCGTCTCGACGGGCGCGGTCCGGAGGGCTGTGGCGTGGGCGGCGAGCACCTCGCCACCGCGTTCGAGCGCGTCGGCGAACGAACACGACCCGGTCTCCGCTGGCTCCTCGGTCACGGTTGACTCCGGGGGAGGGTCCGAAAGCGAACGTGAAAACCCTTCGCCGAACCGGTCGACCATCGATCGGTTCGGCGGCGTTCGCGGCGCTCGGTCCACGCGGGACGGGAAGTGTAACGACTTTGTACGTGGGCGGCCCAGTGGGTCCATCATGAACGTCGCCGACGCGATGACGCCGCGCGATGCGCTCGTCACGGTCTCCATCCCCGGCACCCGCGACGACGCGCTCGAATACCTCCAGGAACGCGACTTCTCCTCGGTTCCCGTGGTGAAGGGCGAGGGCGACGAGGAGGAGTTCCGGGGGCTGGTCTCGCGTCAGACCCTGATCGAACACCCCGACGAGGATCAGCTCGCGCTCCTCGTCGAGGACGGCCCGACCACGACCGCCGACGCCACCATCGAGGACGTGGCGCAGTTGATGGTCGAGACCGGCGCGCGCCGGGTGCCCGTGGTGGACGGCGAGGCGCAGCACGCCTCGGGATCGAGCGGACAGAGCCCGCAGGACGGTCGACTGGAGGGTATCGTGACCATCACCGACGTGATCCGGGCGATCGCCGAGGGCGAGGTCGCGGGCGAGACCCAGGTCGGCGACCTCGCCTCCCGGACCGTGAACGCCGTCTACGCCGGCACGCCGCTCACGGTCGCCGAGCGCGAGCTCTCGCACTCGGGGGTCCCCTACGGCGTGGTGCTCGACGACGAGGGCGAGATGTGTGGCGTGCTCACCGAGGTCGACGTCCTCGACGTGGCGCGGGTCATCGACGGCGAGGCCGAGACCGGCGAGTCGATCGCCGACCAGGAGGCCGACTGGAAGTGGGAGGGGATCAAGGCGGTCGGCGGGCGCTACTTCCCGACCAGGAACGTCGAGATACCCGCCGACCCGGTCTGTGAGTTCATGACGAGCGACGTCGTGAGCGTCGGGACCACCCGGACCGCGCGCGAGGCCGCCCAGGAGATGCTCCGGAACGACATCGAGCAGATCCCGCTGGTGAGCGGCGGCGAGCTCGCCGGGATCGTCCGGGACATCGACCTCCTGGAGGCCGTTGATGAGTGAGACGGGGTCAGCTTCGGCGGGCGTCGACGCCGAGACCCTCGCCGAACTCGCCAAACGACGCGGCTTCTACTTCCCCGCGAACGAGGCCTACGGCGGCGCGAGCGGTTTCTACACCTACGGCCCGCAGGGCGCGGCGCTGAAGCGCAACCTCGAAGCCAGCTGGCGCGAGCGGTTCGTGACCCGCGAGGGCCACATGGAGATCTCGTCACCTACTGTGACGCCCGAACCCGTCTTCGAGGCCTCGGGCCATCTTGACGGGTTCGACGACATGATCGTCGAGTGTCCGGAGTGTGGGACCAGCCACCGGGCCGACCATCTCGTCGAGGGCGCCACCGACATCGAGGAGGCCGAGGCGCTCGGCACCGACCGGATCGGCGAGCTGATCGCCGAGCACGACATCGCGTGTCCCTCCTGTGGAACCCCACTCGCGGGCGAACCCGTCTCGGGCTTCAACCTGATGTTCGAGACCAACATCGGTCCCGGTTCCTCGTCGCCGGGGTACCTTCGACCCGAGACGGCCCAGGGGATGTTCGTGGAGTTCCCCCGACTGGCCGAGTACGCCCGAAACCAGCTCCCGTTCGGGGTCGCCCAGGTGGGGACCGGCTACCGCAACGAGATCAGCCCTCGGCGCTCGATCATCCGCGTCCGAGAGCTCGCGATGGCCGAACTCGAACAGTTCTACGACCCGGAGACCGATCACCCGCCCGTCGAACGGGTCGCGGACGTCTCGCTGCCGCTCTACTCGGCGGCCGCCCAGGAGAACGATGGCGAGATCGAGCATCTCACCGTACAGGAGGCGCTCGACACCGGGGTTGTCGCGAACGACTGGATCGCCTATTATCTCGGAGTCGCCGCGGAGTGGTACGAGTCGATCGGCGTCGACATGGACCGATTCCGCTACCGTCAGCACCTCGGCGACGAGCTCTCGCACTACGCCTCCGACTGCTGGGACGCCGAGACCGAACTCGACGGCAACTGGATCGAGGTCACGGGGTTCGCCGACCGGGGGACCTACGACCTCTCCCAGCACGACGACCACTCCGGTGAGGAGTTCACGGTGTTCAAGGCCTACGACGAGCCAGAGACCGTCGAACGACCCTCCGTCGACCCCGACATGAGCTACCTCGGGCCGGAGTTCGGCTCCGACGCTGGCCGGGTCGCCGAGGAACTCCAGGCACTCGCCGAGCGCGACTCGGCCGCGTTCGAAGGTGCAGAAGTGAGCGTCGAACTCGACGGCGAGAGCTATACCGTGCCGACGGAGCAGACCGGCTTCGCGGTGCGCGAGGAGACCATCCCCGGCGAACACGTCACGCCACACGTCATCGAACCCGCGTTCGGCGTCGACCGGCTGATCTACACCGTGCTCGACCACTCGTATCGCGAGGACGAGGTCGAAGGCGAGTCGAGGAGCTACCTCTCCCTGGCACCCGACCTCGCGCCGACGTTCGTCGGCGTGTTCCCGCTGATGGACAAGGATGGATTAGGCGAGCGCGCCCGCGAAGTCGCCGCCGACCTCCGTGAGGCGGGGCTCGCGGTGACCTACGACGACTCGGGCAACATCGGGCGGCGCTACCGCCGCCAGGACGAGATCGGGACGCCCTACTGCGTCACCGTTGATTACGACTCGCTCGAGGACGGTAGCGTGACGCTCCGCGAGCGCGACTCCACCGAGCAGACACGGGTCCCGATCGCGGAGCTCCCCGCGCGGCTCGCGGCGCTCCGGGCGGGCGGACCGTTCGAGGGCTGATGGCCAACGAGGTCGCGCGGCGTGCGGTCCACATGAGTGGCGTGGTGCTCCCCGGGGCCTACCTGCTCGGGGTCCTCAGCTACGCCCAGCTCCGCTGGACGTTCGTCGTCGCCTCCCTCGTCACGATCGGTCTCGAAGCGGTTCGACTGTTCGTCGGGCTCGACTGGCGGCTCTACGACGTGCTCACCCGCGAGTACGAACAGCGTAACCTCGCGGGCTACGCGCTCTACGTACTGGCCTCGACCGCGGTGGTGCTGGTCTTCGAACCCCGGGTCGCGCTTCCGGCGGTGTTGATGTTGATGGTCGCCGACCCGATCAGTGGGCTGCTCGGGTCGGGCGAACTCCGGGCCACGAAGGCCGCCTCGGTGATCGTCGTCACGTTCGCGGTCTGTCTCGTGCTCGCCTTCCCGTTCGTCCCCCTCCTCCCGGCGGTGCTCGGTGCGGCCGCCGCGACGTTCGCCGACGGCGTCAAACCCGTGCTTTGGGGCTACGTCATCGACGACAACGCCTCGATACCCGTGTTGGCGGCGGTCGGTATCGCGCTCGGGCTCTGGGTCACGGGGGGAGCGGTGCCGACCGTTTTGGGCTGAGTGGGTGAGTTCACTTCCGCTCGGGTCTGCGAACCCTTATTCGGGAGACGGTAGTAGACCGCCCAATGACGGCGACCGCCGACGAGATCGAGTCCATCGACCGCCCGCTGGTCGAACCGGGCGTGCTCGAACGCCGGCGCTACCAGGTCGACCTCGCGCGCTCGGCCGCGAGCGGGCACACCCTCGTCTGCCTCCCGACGGGCCTCGGGAAGACGACCGTGAGCCTGCTCGTGACCGCCGGCCGGCTCGCCGACGTCGGCGGCACCTCGCTCCTGCTCGCGCCGACCAAACCCCTCGTGACCCAGCACGCCGCGTTCTACCGCGAGGCGCTGACGATCCCCGACGATGAGATAGCGGTCTTCACCGGGGAGGTCAGCCCCGACGACCGGGCCGACCTCTGGGAGCGCGCGCAGATTGTGATCGCCACGCCACAGGTAGTCGAGAACGACCTCATCGGCAGCCGGATCGACCTTTCGAACACGACCCACCTCACCTTCGACGAGTGCCATCGCGCCTCCGGCAACTACGCCTACAACTACATCGCCGAGCGCTACCACGCGGACGCCGAGAACCCGCTCGTGACCGGGATGAGCGCCTCGCCTGGCGGCAACGAGGAGGGAATTCGGTCCGTCTGTGAGAACCTCGGCCTCGCCTCGGTGGCGGTGATGACTGAAGAGGACGCCGACGTGGCCCAATACACCCACAACACCGACGTCGAGTGGGAACGCGTGACGCTGCCCGACGAGATCCTCGCGATCCGGGACTCGCTGGTGGCCGTGATCGAGACCCGACTAGAACGACTGAAGGAACTCGGCGTGACCCGGACCACGAGCGCCGACGTCTCCCAGCGCGACCTCAACCGGATGCGCGGCGAGCTCCGGAAACTGATGGACAACGACCAGTCGGAGGGCTACGAGGGGATGAGCGTCCACGCCGAGGTGATGAAGCTCCGGCGGGCGGTCACGCTCGCCGAGACCCAGAGCGTGGAGTCCCTCCGGCGCTACTTCGAGCGCCAGCGCAACGCCGCGCGCTCGTCGGGTGCCTCGAAGGCGAGCCAGCGGCTGGTCTCGGACCCCAAGGTTCGTGAGGCGATGGAGCAAGCGGAGAGCTACGACGACCTCCACCCGAAGTTCCGCCGAACTCGTATCCTGCTGGCGCAGTGTCTCGGGATCGAGGGCGGCGAGCGCGTCATCGTCTTCACCGAGTCCCGGGACACCGCCGAGACCCTCACCGAGTTTTTGGGGGCGCACTTCGAGACGCGGAAGTTCGTCGGGCAGGGCGACAAGGAGGGCTCCGATGGGATGACCCAGACCGAACAGCAGGAGACCCTCGATGCGTTTCGAGCGGGCGAGTTCGAAGTGCTCGTCTCGACCTCCGTCGCCGAAGAGGGACTCGACGTGCCGGAGGTCGACCTCGTGCTCTTCTACGAACCCGTGCCGACCGCGATCCGGTCGATCCAGCGCAAGGGCCGGACGGGTCGGCAGGCCGAGGGTCGGGTGATGGTGCTGCTCGCCGAGGACACCCGCGACGAGGCCTACTTCTGGAAGTCCCGCCACGAGCAGTCGACGATGACCGACGAACTCCAGCGGTTGAAGGACTCGGCGGGCGAGATCGAGTCCGAGCTCGCCCAGCAGGGGCTCGACGCGTTCGGGGGCGAACCGAGCCCCGTGGCGGACACCGATGCCACCGAGTCCGACGCGGGAGCGACGACCGCGGGCGACGGCGGCCAGTCGGGGCTGACGGCCTTCGGTCCGCCGACGACCGACGAGGCCGACGTGGATCGAAGCGAGTCGGACGCGGACGGACTCGAGACGGCGGAGCGGGACGAGTCGGCCGGGGAGCAATCGGCTGAGGACGAACCGTCCGACGAGAGCGAGGGAATCGTCGCGACCGCGGCCGGCGAGGGCGAGACCATCGAGATCGTCGTGGACCAGCGCGAACTCGACGCCTCGATCGCGCGCGACCTCTCGACGCGGGAGGACTGCGAGACGCGGCTCGAAACCCTCGAAGTCGGTGACTACGTGCTCTCGGACCGGGTGGTGGTCGAGCGCAAGTCGGTGAGCGACTTCCTCGATACGCTCACCGGCGGGGATCGGTCCCTCTTCGACCAGGTCGGCGATGCCGCGCGCCACTACGCCCGACCAGTGGTTGTTATCGAGGGCGAGGACCTCTACGGCGAGCGCAACGTCCACCCGAACGCCATCCGGGGGGCGCTCGCGTCGCTGGCCGTGGATTTCGGTGCGAGCGTGCTTCGGACGACGGACGAGGCCGATACGGCCGACCTGCTCCACGTCATCGCGGGTCGCGAACAGGAGCTGGACGACCGCGAGGTCAGCGTCCACGGCGAGAAGGGTTCCAAAACCCTCGTCGAACAGCAGGAGTACGTCGTGAGCGCGATCGCGGACATCGGGCCCGTGACGGCGCGGGCGCTGCTCGACGAGTTCGGCACGGTCGAAGGCGTGATGATCGCGAACGAGGACGACCTGCTGGAGGTCTCGGGTGTGGGCCAAGTCACCGCCGAACGAATTCGGGAAGTCATCGGGAGCGACTACGAGCCGTAGGTGCCGTGTGGCGGTGGATGTGGTGCGGCAGCGGCGCGGCGGCTGTGCGGTGCGGCCGCGGCGGTCGCGGTCGGCGGTTCGGTTGCAAGCCTGGTGGATGAAGGGCGAGCGCGACCGGAGGGAGCGCGAGGGCTTCGGCGGAGGCGGTGCTGGAGGTTAGTGATTGTGCCGCGAGCGAGCCGGAGGCGAGTGAGCGGGCCGACGACTGACTAACAGGAAGGAGGAGGCTTTTGATCCACATTTTGCCAGGGAGGCCGCTTCGCGGCCGACCGTGGTTCGAGACGGCTTCGCCGTCTCGTCATCACGGAAGGCGCTTCGCGCCTTCCGAACGACAGCAAAAGGTGGGTTTTTATCGCGCGGACCGAACCGCGTCGAGCGCCTCGGCGGCCTCGCGCGCGGCGGCGAGGTGTTTCCGGGTTCGGCTGAGGTCCTCGGCGCGTTCGGCGGCGGCGGCCTGCTGGCGGAGGGTACGCGAGAGCGAGGCTTCGGTCGCCGCGAGGCCGTCCGTGGCTTCCGCCGGTTGGCTCGTGTCCGTTTGGTTCTGGGTACGAGGTTCGTCCGGCGTCTGCACGGGTGCCGACGGTGGGTTCTGTCCCTGGGCCGGCGCTGCAGCGGGGCCCGACGGGTCGGTTCGCTCTTGGGGCTGTGGTCGCTGTCCGTTGGCGGCCGACCCATCGCGTGGTGAGTCGCCAGCGGGTTGCTGATCGGTGGGGGCGGTAGGAGACGGAGCGTCCGCCGGTTCGGTTGCGGCGTCGGCAGTCGCGTTCTCGGGGGTCGAGTGTCCAGCGGTGTCGGCCTCCTGAACGGTTCGCTGGCAGGACGAACAGAAGGTCTGGCCGTCGTAGCGGAAGAGGGGGTTGCCGCACTCGTCGCAGTGGGTGTCGGTCATCGTCGCGCCCTGGAGGAGGAGTTCGCTCATGCGCTCGGTGGTCTCGCGGTCCTCTTCCTCCTCGGCGAAGCGTTCTTCGAGCTTCTTGCGCTCGGCTTCCTTGTCGAATTCGCTCATACTCGCCTCGACGGGACGGGATTCAAAAAGGACTGTGGGTACGCGCGTGTTCCCCAGTTCGACTCAGACCAGTACGTCGACGGCGTACCCGTTGGCTTCGAGTTCGTCGATGAGCGCCGTGACGTGCTCGCGGCCCCGGGTTTCGAGGTCGAGTTCGACCTCGGTCGCGGTCATCCCGATGTCGCGCGAGGTTCGGTCGTGTTTGATGGCGTAGATGTTCGCGCGCTGGCCGGCGATGATACCGATGAGGTGTTCGAGCGAACCGGGCTGGTCCTTGAGGGTCGTCCGGAGTCGGAGGTAGCGACCGGATTCCACGAGCCCCCGCATCACCACGGTTCGCAACATGTTGAGGTCGATGTTGCCTCCGCAGAGCGCCGGCACGATGACCTCGTCTTTCTCGTAGTCGAACGCGCCCGCGAGGACCGCGGCCATCGGGACCGCACCCGCCCCTTCCACGAGGGCTTTCGAGCGTTCGAGCAGCGTCGTGATCGCCACCGCGATCTCGGGGTCCGAGACGGTGACGACCTCGTCGACGCGCTCTTCGATCACCGAAAACGTCCGTTCGCCCACCCGTCGCGTCGCGATGCCGTCGGCGATGGTGTCGACTCCATCGAGGGTGTGCACGGAGCCCTTTTCGAGCGATTCCGCCACGCTCGATGCCCCCTCGGCCTGCACACCGATCACTCGGATATCCGAGTCGATCCCCTTCACGGCAGTCGCGATCCCGGAGATCAGCCCGCCGCCGCCGATCGGCACCACCACGGTATCGACCTCGGGGAGGTCGTCCATGATCTCGAGCCCGATCGTCCCCTGGCCCGCCATCACGAGCGGGTCGTCGAAGGCGTGGACGTAGGTCCGGCCCTCCTCGCGTTCGATCTCGTGGGCGCGGGCCTGGGCCTCGTCGTAATCCTCACCGTGGAGGACGACCCGCGCGCCGTAGCTTTCGGTGGCGCTGGCCTTCGCGATCGGGGCGTGTTCGGGCATCACGACCACGCTGTCGACGTCCGTACGCGTGGCGGCGAGCGCGACGCCCTGGGCGTGGTTGCCGGCGCTCGCGGTCACGACCCCCGCCGCCTGCTCGTCGGGCGAGAGGCTGGCTATCCGGTTGGTCGCGCCCCGGATCTTGAACGACCCGGTGCGCTGGAAGATCTCGAACTTGGGGTGGATCGACGCGCCGGAGAGGTCGGAGAGCGAGTAGGAGTATTCGAGCGGAGTGTGGCGGGCGACGCCGGCGACCACCTCGCGGGCGTCGCGGACGTCGGCGAGTTCGATCATGTGCCGTCTGCGCCGCTCGCCGGTATAGCTCTGGTGAAAACGGCGGTGGAGAGGCCGCCGACGCGTGTGACGCGTCGAACCTCCGCCCGGTACCGACTTCAACCCCACGAAAGCGGGGTGAAAGTGAAGGTGTCGTGACCGGTGGCCGAAACTGTGCGTTCCGAAGCCCTTTAGCCCGCGCCGAGGGTTACAGGAAACGATATGGTGAAAGTCAGCGTGGTCGGTGCGGCGGGCACGGTCGGTGCGGCGGCGGGCTACAACATCGCCCTGCGCGGGGTCGCCGACGAGATCGTCTTCGTCGACATCCCCGACCAGGAGGACACCACCGTGGGGCAGGCCGCCGACACGAACCACGGGATCGCCTACGACACCAGCACCGAGATCCGTCAGGGGACCTACGAGGACACCGCGGGCTCGGACGTCGTGGTCATCACGGCGGGGATCCCGCGCCAGCCCGGCCAGAGCCGGCTCGACCTCGGTGAGGACAACGCCCCGATCATCGCCGACATCGAGTCCTCGCTCGCCGAGCACACCGACGATTTCATCTCGGTGACCACCTCGAACCCGATGGACCTGCTGAACCGCCACCTCTACGAGACCGGCGACCGCCCGCGCGAACACGTGGTCGGCTTCGGCGGTCGGCTCGACTCCGCACGGTTCCGGTACGTGCTCGCCGACCGCTTCGACACCGAGGTCACGAACGTCGAGGCCAGCATTCTGGGCGAGCACGGCGACGCGCAGGTGCCCGTCTTCTCGAAGGTCCGCGTCGAGGGGACCGACCCCGAGTTCTCCGACGACGAGCGCGGGGACATCCTCGAGTCGCTCCAGCAGAGCGCGATGAACGTCATCGAGCGCAAGGGCGCGACCCAGTGGGGTCCCGCCACCGGCGTCGGCCACATGGTCGAGGCCATCGTCCGCGACACTGGCACCGTCCTCCCCGGCTCGATGGTGCTGGAGGGCGAGTACGGCCACGAGGGCGTCGGGCTCGGTGTGCCGGTCAAACTCACGAGTGACGGTGCGGAGGTCGTCGACTGGAACCTCTCGGAGTACGAACGCGAACAGCTCGGTCAGGCCGCCGACAAGCTCGCCGACCAGTACGACTCGATCGCGTAATCGGACCCGTTTTCCTTTCGAGCCGCGAACCCCGTCCGTGGAGTGTCACGTCCGGTACGAGGGCGACGACGACCCCGAGAAGTGCACGGCCAGAAAGCTCGCGCGCTTCGACCTCGTCGCCCTCCACCGCTCGGCCCGCGAGACGCCGTCGGGGATCGTCCTCGATCCCCACGCCGAGCAGGCGCTCTCGCCGGCCGACCGCCGGGACGGCGACAACCGGCTGGTCGCCCTCGACTGCTCGTGGGAGACCGCCGACGCGGAGCGCTTCTCGCTTCGCGGCCCCCACCGTGCGCTGCCGTTCCTCGTCGCCGCCAACCCCGTGAACTACGGTACGCCCTTCCAGCTCACCACCGCCGAGGCGCTCGCGGGTGCGTGTTGCGTTCTCGGCGAACGCGACGTCGCCGAGGCGCTCCTCTCGAAGTTCCGGTGGGGGCACACGTTCCTCGAACTCAACGACGAGCCCCTCCGGCGGTACGCCGCGTGTGCCGACTCGGCCGAGGTGGTCGCCGTCCAGTCCGAGTACCTCGCCGAGGCCGACTGAGCCGATCCGGCGTTTCGAAAACCCTTAACCCCACTGACCCGCGATGGAGCACATGGCACGATTCGAAGCGGCGGAGGAGCGCCTCCTCGCCAAGCAGATCTGTATGCGGTGCAACGCACGGAACCCCCCGCGGGCGAACAGCTGCCGGAAGTGTGGCTACAAGAAGCTCCGACGCAAGGCCCGCGAGCGCCGGAGCGCATAGACGGCTCTCGGGTCGTCCGGACTCGCCGAGGTTTAAGTCGGTCGGCGTCGATCCTCGGGCATGAAGCGAACCATCGAGACCGACGACGCCCCGGCGGCGGTCGGCGCGTACAGCCAGGCCGCAGCTACCGACTCCCTCGTTTTCACCGCGGGTCAGATCCCCTTCACTCCCGACGGGGAGTCGAAGGCCGACGCCCCGATAGCCGACCAGACCGAACTCGTGCTCGACAACGTGCGTGCCGTACTCGACGAAGCGGGGGTCGGACTCGACGACATCGTGAAGGTGACCATCTTCCTCGCCGACATCGACGACTTCGAGGAGATGAACGAGACCTACGCGACCTACTTCGACGACGAGCCCCCGGCCCGGAGCGCGGTCCAGGCCGGTGCGCTGCCGAAGGGTGTCGGCGTCGAGATCGAGGCGATCGCGACGCGCTCGTAGTGCGCCCGCGAACGAAATCCGGGTTGCTGTGGGGCGTGATCGGTGCGCTCGGCTTCCTCGTGCTGGTTCAGGCCGCCGAACTCGGTGGCGGGCTCGGGATCGGTCTCACCCCGAAACTCGGGCTCGCGGTCGTGGTGGGCGTGGTCACGGCCGCCACGAGCTACGTCCTCGAGACCTGGCTGGTGCGGAGCGAAAGGGCTTAACCGCCGACTCGGGTAGAACGACTGAGCCGGGATGGCCGAGTGGTAAGGCGCACGCCTGGAAAGCGTGTTCCCTTTGGGATCCGGGGTTCAAATCCCCGTCCCGGCGTATTTGATGACGAACGCACGTGAGGAGTCAAATCGCCACCGACGGGGATTTGTGCAGGGAGGTGAGCGAGCGGTGGGAGATGTGAGCGAAGCGAACATCTCCAGATAGCGAGCGGGAACGACCGTGTTCAAATCCCCGTCCCGGCGTTCTCGCGAACTTTGTGAGCGAGTACGGGGAGCAGCTTCGCTGCGACCACGCTTCTGCGACGAACGGACGTGTGGAGCGAAGCGCAAACGACGGGATTTGTGCAGACCGGGCGCGCGCAGCGAAGTGAGCACGTCCGGGCGAGTTCAAATCCCCGTCCCGGCGTTTTGTCGAGCAGAGCGAGACAAAGCAGGGAGCGGCTTCGCTGCGACCGTGTTTTGCCGAGCGAAGTCGTTCGAGACGGCGGAGCCGTCTCGTGATGACGAGAGAGTCTCGCTCTCTCGAACCACGAGGCAAAGCAGGGAGCAGCTTCGCTGCGACCGTGTTCTCGCGAACTTCGTGAGTAGGTGCAAGGAGCGGTTCGCCGAGCGGTGGATCCGGTCGGTACTCACTCACCGTCCCACTCGCCGCCGACACGGTCCACGCCCATCATCGCGTCGCCGTGGTGCTCGGTGAAGACGACCTTCATGTTCTCGTCGGGAACGTCGAACCGATCCCGAGCGTACTCCATGACCGCGAGAGCGAACGCCCGCTTGCGTTCGAACGAGCGTCCACGGCGGATCTCGGCGTCGAGGAACAGCTTCGGGCCGTCGACGGCCCGACCGAGGTGGAGTGCCGACTCGTCGTGGTCTCGAACGGTTACCGCGACGTGACCGGCGGTCGTCTCCATCTCCTCCGTGTAGCATTCGGTGACCCGCTCGGCGAACTCGGTTCTCTCGGTCCCCGACAGCGACAACGTCGTGTCGAACTGCAACAACGGCATAGCACGACTCGATCCGGTCGGTGCTTATCGGTTCTGGCGACCGCGAGGAGGTCGCTTCGAACGAGCGTCGCAGCGTGTCGGCGGTCGGAGTGGAACGTGACGACGTGAGCGCCGAGCGCACGGACGCTACGACGGAGCTGCACACGACGACCGGGTCGGGGTGGGACAGACAACGGGCTTAATTCCCCGGCCCGCAAGCCTCCGCACGATGGCAGATCCCACGCGAACCCACGCGACCTACACGGTGTTGAACTTCCAGGAACACCTCGGCGAGAGCGCCGACGGCCTCGACGTGCCGTGGGCGGAGTTCGTCGGCAATCACCGGTCCTCGAAGCTCGAATTCGAGGTTCCGACCGACAGCTCCACCGAACCGTACCTCGAATGTCAGCTCTTCGAGGTCGGCGACTACGGCCACGAGATCATGGTCAACGGCGACGCCCTCTCGGGGTTCGACGTACCACCATCGCCGGGCTGGCAGTATTGGATGGACACCATCACGGGGGCCGAACTCGTCGAGGGCACCAACACGATCCAGTTCGTCCGCGACGCGGAGGCCCGTGACGACTTCGTGGTCGGCTCGGTGGTCATCCACTGGAAGGAACCGCTCGACCGATAGACCGGTTATAAATTCCGTTCGAGAGCCGTCCACCGCTCTCCATCGGTACGTTACCGATCCGCACGACAAACGACCCGTTTCCACGCAGTCCCCGGGTTTTCCCGGCCTCTGGTTCGGAGACGGGGACGACACGTTCGCACGGAATAGGTGCTTTTATATAGAATCACAGACAATCAATCGGTGAATCATGAGTCAGCGAATGCAGGGCCAGCCCATGATAATCATGGGGGACGACGCCCAGCGCGTTCAGGACCGGGACGCCCAGTCGCACAACATCAACGCGGCGCGGGCGGTCGCGGACTCGGTCCGTTCGACGCTCGGGCCGAAGGGGATGGACAAGATGCTCGTCTCCTCGATGGGGGACGTCACCGTAACGAACGACGGCGTCACCATCCTCACCGAGATGGACATCGACAACCCGACCGCCGAGATGATAGTCGAGGTCGCCGAGACCCAGGAGGACGAGGCGGGCGACGGCACGACGACCGCCGTCGCGGTCGCGGGCGAGCTCCTGAAGAACGCCGAGGAGCTCATCGAGCAGGACATCCACCCGACGGCGATCATGCGGGGCTACGACAACGCCGCGAAGCAGGCCCGCGAGGAGATCGCCGACATCGCCGAGCAGGTCGAGGCCGACGACACCGAGCGCGTCCGGAAGGTCGCCGAGACCTCGATGACCGGCAAAGGGGCCGAAGCCAACAAGGAACAGCTCGCCGACCTCATCGTCGAGGCCGTCCAGAACGTCACGGTGGAGAACGACGTCGGCGAGAACGTCGTCGACCTCGAGTTCGTCAACATCGAGACCCAGACCGGCGGCGCGGTCCCCGACTCCGAGCTCCTCTCGGGTGCGGTGGTCTCGAAGGACCCCGTCCACGACACCATGCCGACCGACGTCGAGGACGCCTCGGTCCTGCTCCTCAGCGAGGCCGTCGAGGTCGAGGAGGCCAACGTCGACTCCCAGGTCAGCCTCTCGGACCCCGACCAGCTCCAGCAGTTCCTCGACCAGGAGGACAACCAGCTGAAGGCGAAGGTCGAACAGATCAAGGAGACCGGTGCCGACGTCGTCTTCTGTCAGAAGGGCATCGACGACCTCGCCCAGCACTACCTCGCGAAGGAGGGCATCCTCGCCGTTCGCCGCGCGAAGAAGTCCGACATCGAGTTCCTGAAGGAGGTCGTCGGGGCGAACGTCGTCTCGGACCTCAAGAGCGCCACCGAGGCCGACCTCGGCCACGGTTCGATCACTCGTGACGAGGACGAGGAGCTGTTCTACGTCGAGGGTGAGGACTCCCACGGCGTCACGCTGCTCCTCCGCGGCTCGACCGACCACGTCGTCGACGAGCTCGAACGCGGCATCACCGACGCGCTGGAAGTCGTCGCCCAGACCGTCTCCGACGGGCGCGTGCTCCCCGGCGGCGGTGCCATCGAGGTCGAACTCGCCTCCCGACTCCGCGAGTACGCCGACTCGGTGAGCGGCCGCGAGCAGCTCGCCGTCGAGGCGTTCGCCGACTCGATCGAGCTCGTCCCCCGCGTGCTCGCCGAGAACGCGGGTCTCGACCCGATCGACACGCTCGTCGAGCTCCGTTCGGCCCACGAATCCGGCGAGGGTCGTGCGGGACTCAACGTCTTCACCGGCGACGTCGAGGACACCTTCGAGGCGGGCGTCGTCGAGCCCGCCCACGCGAAGGAGCAGGCGCTCTCCAGCGCCACCGAGGCCGCGAACCTCGTGCTCAAGATCGACGACATCATCGCGGCGGGCGACCTCTCCACCGCGGGCGGCGACGAGGGCGGCCCCGGTGGCGCGCCCGGCGGGATGGGCGGCATGGGTGGAATGGGCGGGATGGGTGGCATGGGCGGCATGATGTAACCGCGTTCGGAGACATCCACCTCCCGACCCACGCACCGCGCGCGAACCCCTCCCTTGCGACCGTTCTTTCGAGTCGAGACGACGGACGTCGAGCCTCCGGTGAGCGCAGGAACGTATTTACCACTGACTGGTAAACGATGAGAGTATGGGTGACAACGTCCATTCGGTTCTCGTCGGTCGTGACCGGCACCGCTCTCGACGCTTCTCCGCTCTGGCGGGTGCGTTCGCCTTCGCGAGCACGCTGGTCTACACCGCGATAGTGCTCGGTGGGCTCCCGGACACCTTCCCGTTCATGGTCGGGCCGATCGTCGTCGTCCTCGGTGCCGCGACGGTCAGCGCCTACCTCAACGACGGCGTTCTCGTCAGCGGCTTGATCACGGGGTTGTTCGCGGTCGGCGGGATCGTCGCGATGCACGTCGATGCCGGTCTCGGCCCGGTCAGCTATCCCGTCTCGCTGGCGACGGACCTCCGAATCCTCGCCATCTTCGTTGGACTCGGGGTCGCCGGGTCCGTCGTCGGTGCTGTCGCCCGACGTGTCGTCGCTCGCATCGCCTGACCGTTCCCGCACTATCGGTCCTTCGTCCATCGAGTCTCCCGTTCGATACCCGACCAGCAGTCGAAACGACGCTTCGTCACCGGCGTTACGGGTTCGTCGTGGTTCGTTCGGATCCCGCCGTCGTCCCGGTCGCGCTCGAATCCGTCGGCCGCGGTGCGGTCGTCGTCACCGCTCCCGGCACCGTCGTGGTCCGCTCCCGCGCGGTATCGACCCAGGCCGGCCGTTCCGGCGGCGGGGTCGTGCCGACGTCGTCGTAGGTCACGACGGTCGTCGCCGTAGCGGACTCGTTACCGGTGAACGTCGCCCGGGTCACGCGATAGCGCTGGATCCGCCCATCCGAATCCACGACCAGCCGGAACGTCGTGCCGTCCATCAGTTGCCCCTCGGTGCGCCCCCGAACGACGTAGACGGGGGTGCCGTTGCGCGCCCGCTCGGCCACCGAGGTCCCGGCGAGGCTGGTCGAGTCGAAGAGGTATTCGAGGCTCCCGGCACCGTACGTCCCGATCCGCTGTTGGCCGCCGACCGCGATGCGGTCGTAGGTCGTCGTCCCGTTCGTGTACGTTCGGTTCACGAGGAGCTCGCCGTCGCGCTGCCAGGCCTCGATGCGGGTCGGCTCGTCGGTTCCGTTCCGGTCGAGGACGAGACGAACCGCCTCGCCCGACGGTCCCGCGTACGTCGTGCTCGTGCCGCGAGCGGCGACCGACCCGTTCGGGAACTCGACGGTGGTGTTCGAGCGGGTCGTGAACGACCGACCGTCGAGCGCGTCGGCGTGCGCGGCCAGCAGTGCGTCGGGGTCCTCGATCCCGCGACGCGTGAGGCCGGGCGCGAGCGCCGGGTGGGCCGTCGCCGTCGACCGGTCGGTCGGCACCGCGGCGGGCGTCACCGTCGCCGTCGATCCGTCGCCGCCGTCGAGCACGCCGTTACAGCCGGCGAGGACCACCAGGGCGACGACCACTACGGACCGCCACCTCATCCGCTCGCGGTCGTGCCGTTCGGTGCGGTTCGGTTCATCGCCGTTCCGACCCACGCGGGGCGCTCGGGGACCTCGGTCGTGCCGACCCCGGAGAAGGCGGCGGTTCGCACGAGCGGGCTGCTCGTGTTCCCCGCCGGGCTCGTTTCGGTGCGAAGCTCGTGGATGACGCCGCGCTCGTCGACCACCAGCCGGAGGGACGACTCAGCACCGGTCGTCGTCCCGTTGGTGTCGCTCGTGACGACGTAGCGTGTGGACCCGTTCGACCGGCGCTCGTTCACCGAGGTGTTCGCGGGGCCGTACGCTTCGAGGGCGTACTCGACACCGCCGCTCACGGCCCCCGACCGACCGCTCGCGTCCGCCGGGAGTCGCTCGTAGCGGGTGGTGCCGTTGGCGTAGGTGTTGTTGACGAACACCGGGCCGCCGTCCGTCCAGACTTCACGGTGGGCGGGCACCCCGCCGGTCGCGACCGACGTGGCGCTCCCGCGCTGTTCGACGACCGAGTCGAGCCCCTCGCCGGGCGGCCCGACGCGGACGACGCTCGACGTGTCGACGAGCACCGACCCGTTCGCGGTTCGCGCGGTCGCGTTCGTGGTCCTGGTGAACGACTGGTTCCCGAGGACCGACTCGTGGGCCGCGACCAGCGCACTCGCGTTCACCACGCCGGCGTCGGTGAGCCCCGGCGCGAGCCGTTCACCGCTGGTGGTTTCGTTCGCCGTCGACGGCCCCGTCGTTTCCGAGGACCCTCCGTCGAGGACCCCGCTGCATCCGGCCAACACGACGGCGACGACGAGAACCAGTCCGGCGGTACGGCGCATGTTGGAGGTCGAAACCACCGACGCAAACCTCTTTCGTTGGCCCGCCCGCCTCCCGTGGTCGGCCACCGCGCTCGGGAGAACTGGTGGCACTTATTGCCACCGCGCGGAAACGCCCGGCATGGATACCCTCCTGCTCGACCGTGAAGCGGTCGACGCGAACGCCCGGATGGACGAAGTCACCGACGCCGTGAGCGCGGCCTTCGCGGCCTACGAACGTGGCGACGCCCGGATGCCCGCGAAGTCCTACATCGACCTCCCCGAGTACAACGGGGACTTCCGGTCGATGCCGGCCTACATGGACGCCGGCGACTGGGACGCCGCCGGCATCAAGTGGGTCAACGTCCACCCCGACAACCCCCAGAAGTTCGATTTGCCCACGGTGATCGGCACGATGATCTACTCCGACCCGGAGACCGCGATGCCGCTCGCGATCATGGACGGCTCCGAGGTCACGATGAAGCGGACCGGCGCGGCCGCTGCGGTCGCCACCGACCACCTCGCGATCCCCGAGGCCAGAAGTCTCGGGCTCGTCGGCGCTGGCGTCCAGTCCTACACCCAGGTCGAGGCGATCGCCGCGATCCGCGACATCGAGGAGATCGTGGTCTCGGACCTCGACGAGGAGGCCATCGAGACGTTCGTCGACGCCTTCTCCGACCGCTTCGACGTTCGCGGCGGCTCTATCGCCGAAGCCGCCGCCTGCGACGTCCTTTCGACGGTCACCCCGAGCACGGAGCCGCTCGTCTCGCGCGAGCAGCTCGGCGCGCACACTCCCGTCAACGCGATGGGGGCCGACGCCGCCGCGAAACAGGAACTCGACCCCGGGATCCTCACCGACGCGAAACTCGTGATCGACGACCACGACCAAACCACGCACTCGGGCGAGATCAGCATCCCCTACACCGACGGCACCATCGGCGACGACGACATCGACGCCGCGGTGGGCGAGATCGTGGTCGGCGACCGACCCGGTCGGACCGACGACGACGGCATCACGGTCTTCGACAGCACCGGGCTCGCGATCCAGGACGTGGCGACCGCGCACGTGGTCTACGAGCACGCCCAGGAGACGGGCGACGTCGACTCGTTCGCGTTCGTCAGCCGGTAGCTTCCTCGGGGCGGTCGCCCGAGCCGAGCGCCCGATCGAGCAGCCAGTAGACCACGAACAGCGGGATCACCGGCAGTGCGACCACGAAGAGGAGGACGAAGATCCCCCAGCCGATGACGTCCATCTCGGTGTTTCCGTGTGGTCTGGAGAGGGGCGTGACCGTTCTGATTCCCGAGTCGTCCTCCGCCGCGTCGCCATCGCTGCTCATACCCCACCCTACGCCGGTGGGCATCAAGAACGTCGCGGCTCTCCCCGATCAATGACAAGGTAAAAAGCCGACCGTCATCAAGGAAACCCAAGCCGTCTCTCATGTCTCGACAGGACACCTACGACCACACCGCCATCGAACAGACCTGGCAGGCCCGCTGGGACGAGGCCGGCGTCTACCGAACGCCGAACGACGCCACCGACCCGGCCTACGTCCTCGCGATGTTCCCCTACCCGTCGGGCCAGCTCCACATGGGTCACGTCCGGAACTACACCATCACCGACGCGTACGCCCGCTACCTTCGGATGCAGGGCGAGGACGTGCTCCACCCGATGGGCTGGGATTCCTTTGGGATGCCCGCCGAGAACGCCGCGATCGAACGCGAGAGCGACCCCCGGGAGTGGACCATGGACTGCATCGACACCATGCGCGACCAGATGCGGTCGGTGGGCCTCGGCTACGACTGGGAGCGCGAGGTCACGACCTGCGACCCCGACTACTACCGCTGGAACCAGTGGTTCTTCAAGCGCTTCTACGAGGAAGGACTCGCCGAGCAGAAGGGCGGCGAGGTCAACTGGTGTCCCTCGTGCGAGACCGTGCTGGCGAACGAGCAGGTCGAGGGCGAGGACGAACACTGCTGGCGGTGTGGTACGCCCGTCGAGTCCCGAACCCTCGACCAGTGGTTCCTCTCGATCACCGAGTACGCCGACGAACTCCTCGACGGGATCGATGGCCTAGACGGGTGGCCCGACAGCGTCCGCGGGATGCAGCGCAACTGGATCGGTCGCCAGGAGGGCGCGCGGGTCGAGTTCGAGATCCCAGGCTTCGGCGGTATCGAGGCCTTCACGACCCGCCTCGACACCATCCACGGTGCGACCTTCTTCGCGCTCGCGCCGGGCCACGAGGTCACCCGGGAACTGATCGCGGACGACCCCGAACTCGAAACACAGGTCGAGACCCTCGACCCCGACGCCGACAGTGAGGAGAAACGCGGCGTCTTCACGGGCGAGCACGCGGTCAACCCGCTGACGGGCGAGGAGATACCCGTCTACGTCGCCGACTTCGTGCTCTCGGACGTGGGCACGGGCGCGCTGATGGGCGTGCCGGGCCACGACGACCGCGACCACGAGTTCGCCAGCGAGTACGACATCGAGATCCGCCAGGTCGTCGCGCCCGCTGACGGCGACGAATCGGTCGAGATCGAGGAGGGAGCCTACACCGAGGACGGCGTGCTGGTCAACAGCGGCGACTACGACGGGCTGGAGAGTCGGACGGCCCGCGACCGGCTGGTCGACGCCATCGAGAGCGCGTCGCACCACACCCAGTACCGGCTCCGCGACTGGCTGATCAGCCGCCAGCGCTACTGGGGTACCCCGATCCCCATCGTCCACTGTGAAGAGTGCGGTGCCGTGCCGGTGCCCGACGAGGATTTGCCCGTCGAGCTCCCGGAGTTCGTGCCGACGCCGACGGGGAACCCGATCGAGGAGGTCGAGTCGTTCGTCCGAACCGAGTGTCCCGACTGTGGCGGTCCCGCCGAGCGCGAGACCGACACGATGGACACCTTCATGGACTCGTCGTGGTACTTCCTCAGGTTCATCTCGCCCGACCTCGACGACGCGCCGTTCGACACCGACCGCGCGAACGACTGGATGCCGGTCGACGAGTACGTCGGCGGGATCGAACACGCCGTCCTGCACCTGCTCTACGCCCGCTTTTTCACCCGCGCACTCTCGGACATGGGGATGGTCGACGTCGAGGAGCCGTTCGACAACCTGACGAACCACGGGATGGTGTTGCTCGAGAACCGGGCGATGTCGAAGAGCCAGAACCACGTCGTCTCGCCCGACGAGATAATCGCGGAGTACGGTGCGGACACCGCGCGGCTGTTCATGATGAGCGTCGCGGGCCCCGAGACGGACTTCAACTGGACCGACCGCGGCGTGCGCTCGAACAACGAGTTCGTCCGCCGGCTCTA
Organism: Halococcus salsus; assembly: GCF_009900715.1. NCBI lineage: Archaea > Methanobacteriati > Methanobacteriota > Halobacteria > Halobacteriales > Halococcaceae > Halococcus > Halococcus salsus. The sequence goes on along the minus strand of NZ_JAAAJC010000002.1, from coordinate 352,864 downwards.
CGCCACCGTGACGGCGTTCGTCGAGGGGGGGACCGAAACCGTCGAGGCCGGCGACCGGCCGATCGACGAGTACGTCGCCCGGGAGACCGACGCCACTGTGATGGCGGCGACCGCGGGCTACGACGGGTTCCGATTCGACGAGGCGCTCCGGGAGGCCCGCGCGCTGGTCACGCTGCTCCGGCAGTACCGTGAGCGGGTCACGCCCAACGCGTCGACGTTCGAACGCGGGCTCCGGGTCGCGGTTCGGCTGCTCGCGCCCGTCGTCCCACACGTCGCCGAGGAGTGCTGGGAGGCGCTCGGCGAGGAGGGCTTCGTGGCCGAGGCCGACTGGCCGGTCGCCGAGAGCGACGTCGACTACGCCGCCGAACGCCAGCTGGTCGAGAACACCCGCGAGGACGTCCGCCACATCGTCGACGTCGCCGACATCGAGGACCCGGAGGAGATCGAGGTCGTCGTCGCGCCCGCGTGGAAGCACCGCGCGCTCGACATCGCTATCGAGGCTGACGACGACGTCGTCGGGAGCGTGATGCGCGACGAGGCGCTCCGGACGCGCGGCGAGGCCGCCGCCGACTACGCGAAGGACCTCGCGGCGAGTCATCAATCACTGACCGAGGCACTCGCGCCAGAGACCGAACTCGCCGCGCTCCGGCGGGCGACGTGGCTGTTCGAACGCGAGTTCGACGCCGACGTGACGATCGTCCCCGCCGACGACGCCGACGAGAGCGTGGCGAAGAAGGCGACTCCCGGACGGCCCGCGATCCAGATCGACTGAGCCGGGATCGGCCTGCGCCCGCTCCACCCTCACTCTTCTTTGCTGATCGTCGCGTATCCGTCGCATGAGAGCCGCCGACGAGCACGAACGGCTGCTTCGGCACCGCTTGCGAGCACAGCGGATCGCGCCGCGGGCCGCCGACGACGTGACCGTTGGCGACCTCGTCGGGTCGGTCTGTGGGGTCCAGGCCCAGGAGAAACCGGCCGCGGCGCTCTCGGTGCGTGCCCGGCGTCGGGGGCTGACGGCCACGGACGTCGAACGCGCGCTCTACGACGAGCGGTCGGTCGTCCGGACGTGGTGCATGCGCGGGACCTTCCACCTCGTCGCGACCGAGGACCTACCGTGGTTGCTGGCGGTGTTCGGCCCGACGTTCGCGACGCGCGGCCCCGACCCACGCCGGCTCGCCGAGTTGGGGTTCGACGAGAAGCGGGTCGAAGCGGTCGTCGAGACCATCGGGGAGGTGCTGGCCGACGCGGGACCGCTCACGCGCGAGGATATCGCCGAACACCTCGTCGACCACGGGATCGAGGTCGATCCGACGACACAGACCGTCTACCACCTGATACGGCGGCGGCACTTCGGGGCGTTCTCTGTGAGGTCGCGCCCATCGACGGGACGAACGCCTACGATCGCCTCGATAGCTGGGTCGACTTGGACCCTACACCCGATCACGACGACGCGCTCGCCACGCTCGCCCGGCGCTACCTCGCGGCGTACGGACCGGCGACCCGTGCGGACTTCGCGGCGTGGAGCGGTCTCTACGCGAAGGACGTGAAGACGGCGTGGGCGTCGCTGGCCGACGACGCACGCGAACTGGAGACCGACGCCGGCGAGGCGCTGATGCTGGAGCAGGCGGACTCGGACGACCCGCCGACCGAATCCCTCTCCGTCCGGCTGCTCCCTGGCTACGATACGTATCTGCTTGGCTACGAGAAGGAGCATCGCCCGGTCCCCGACGGCTACGAGTCGCACGTCTGGCCGGGCAGCGCCATCATCCGACCGACCGTCGTGGTCGATGGACGTGTCGTGGGGACGTGGCGACTCGACCGGTCGCGGAAAACGATGGGCATCGACGTCACGCCGTTCGAGTCGCTCGACGAGTCGATTCTGAAGGGCGTAGAGCGCGAGGCGACGGACGTGGGCCGGTTTCTGGACGAGTCGGTCGAGTGTCGTGTGCTGCGTCCCGACTGAACTCCAGTGCGTGTCCTGCCGCCACAGTCCGTTTGCGTCGACCGGCCCGCAAACGGTTTGACGGTGCGGTCCGCGGCCAGCTCATGGGCCGGTTCGCGGTGGACGTGCAAGCCCACCTCCGGGAGCGCCTCGCGAGGCTCGCACCCGACTTCGACTGGACGACCGAGCACCGGATCGGGCGGACGCCCGTCGACGTGGCCGGCGAGTCCGCGACTCGCCTCGTGGTGGTCGAACTTGAGTGGCGCAGGGCGGACCCGGCGGACAACACCGCGAAGCTCTTTCGCCACCTCGCCGAGGACGCGCTCGTCGGTCGCGTCGACGTCTTTCAACTGTTCACCCGCTACTACGACCTCGCGAACGGCGGGGTCTCCTCGAAACGCGAAAACGCCGAGTTCGTTGGTCGTACCGCCGCCACGACGTTCGATGGGTTCCGGTACCACCCCATCGAGTTCGAACTCGACCCGCCGAAGCGTGGGGCGGAGCGGCCGGCGGGGTGGCGAGCGGTCGCGGATACCGCCGCACGGGACGTTCGTGCTCGGATCTGAGGCGCGGCGCTTCAGTCGTCGAGCGCGACCAGCCCCGATTCGTCCGCGTCTTCGAGCACGGCGCGGGCGTGACCGTCGGGGTCGACGGACTCGTAGACCTGCTGGACCTCGCCGTCGGCGAGTACGAACGTGGTTCGGGCTGCGACATCGTCCTCGACGTCGAGGCCGAACGCGTTCGCGACCTCGCCCTCGGGGTCGGCGAGCAGGTCGAAGTCGAGGTCGTTGTCCTTGGCGAATTGCTCGTGAGAGTCGACGTCGTCGGTCGAGACGCCATACACTGTCAGCCCAGCGTCGCGGTAGGTCTCGTGTTCGGCCGCGAACTGGTTGGCTTCGAGCGTGCAGCCGGGCGTATCGTCGCGCGGGTAGAAGTAGACCACCGTCGGTTCGTCGAAGTCGGGCGAGACGGTCTCGCCGTGCTGGTTCGTCGCGCTCACGTCGGGTGCGGAGTCGCCGGTCGAGAGGACCATGTCCGTCCTCCGGGCGGGTGCCGAAAGTCGGTTCCGTTCCTCAGTCGATGTCGATGCTGCGCGAGTCCGAGTCGCTCGCGGCCTTCGGGAGCGTCACGGTGAGCACGCCGTTGGTGTACGATGCGCTCGCCTCGCCCTCCTCGACCCGTTCGGGGAGGGTCAGCGACCGGCTCACCGACCGGGTGTGGCGTTCGCGCCGGAGGTAGTCGCCGTCGGATTCTTCGGACGACTCGTCGCGCTCGGCGGTGATGCGGAGGGTTCGGTCGGCGACCGAGAGGTCGATCTCCTCGCGGTCGTAGCCGGGGAGGTCGGCCGTGACCTCGAAGCTGTCCCCGGCGTCGGCGAGGTCGACGGAGACCGACTGGGTCGCGGGGACGGGCATCTCGTTGAACCGGCCGAACTGGTCGTTCATGCGGTCGAACATCCGCTCGATCTCGTCGAAGGGGTTGCGTCGGGACATTTTCACCTCACGATAGGCTCGCGAGGCAGTTAAATCTCACTCGACGACGTGTTCGGTGTCGTAGGAGCCGAGCCGTCGGACCCAGCCCGCCTCGGCGAGGGTTTCGATCTCCTCGACGGCGGCCTGGGTTCGGTCCTCGTAGAGGCCCGCCTCGATGTCGATGTGAAAGACGTAGTCCCCGAGGCGTTCGCCGCTCGGCCGCGACTCGATCCGGGTGAGGTTGATACGGCGGTCCGCGAACGGTCGGAGGAGGTCGAGCAGGAGCCCGGGGTGGTTGTCGTTGGGGTAGACGATCAGCGAGCTCTTCCCGCCCGCGGTCGAGCGCTCGGCGGTCGGGGCCACCACGAGGAAGCGGGTCGCGTTCGAGGTCCGGTCTTGGATGTCCTCGGCGAGCACCGAGAGCCCGCCGTCGGCGGTGCCGGGGTGGGCGATCGCCGCCACGTCCGGGTCCTCGCGCGCGCGCTCGACCCCACGGGCGGTGCTGGTGACGGATTCGAGGGTCGCGTCGGGGTACTCGCTGTCGAGGTAGCTTCGACACTGGGCGAGCGCCTGAGGGTGGCTCGCAACGGTGGCGAAATCGCGTGTCTGAGCGAGCAGCGCGTGGCGGATCGGGGTGATGAGTTCGCGGACCACTGCGACCTCGAACTCGGCGAGCCCGTCGAGGCTCTCGGTGACCGAGCCCTCGATGCTGTTCTCGACCGGGACGATCCCCCGGTCGGCCTCGCCCGTGGCGACCGCTTCGACGATCCCGGTGACTGATTCGCGGAACTCGATCCCCTCGCCGACAGCCCCGGCTGCGCGGTGGGAGTAGGTGCCCGCCGGACCCAGCGTGACGATCCTCATTGCCGGTTCTTCCGCACACCTGGGCAAAAGCGTGTGGGGTCCGGCGGTGGCGGCGCGGCCTGCGGTCGCGGCGCGGTTGCGGCGGTGTGGGTGCGGTAGCGGTGCGGCCGCAGGCGGTTGCGGTGCGGTCCTGGCGGATGAAGGGCGAGGTGCGAGTGAAACGAGCGCCGAGGGCTTCGGCGGAAGCGGTCGGCGGTTGCTGTGCGGTAGCGGTTTGCTGGGCAGTTGCTGTGCGGGTAGTGATTGTACCGCGAGCGAACGGAGTGAGCGAGCGGGCGCAAGGGTGACCAACGGGAACCCGACGCGCTTTTGATCGACATTTTGCCAGCGTCATCAGAACTGCTCTGCAGTTCTGATTGGCACACAAAATCGCTCCGCGATTTTGGGATGAAGGAGCGAGCGCTAGCGAGCGGAGCGCAGCAAAAGGTCGTAGTGCGTGGGACCGGATTTGAACCGGCGGACCTCTACAGGACAGCGCCCTCAACGCTGCGCCGTTGGCCTGGCTTGGCTACCCACGCGCGATCTGTCCGTATCCCGCCGTCCGATAAAAGCCCTTTGTTGCCGACCCGATGTGCGTCGGGGTGGCAGGACACGCTCTCACACTCTCCCTCTCACCAGCGCTTCGTGTCCGTGAATCGACCGACGGCGGTCGAAGTTGAGTCTTTTTTGTGGGTCGAGACCGGAGCCTTGGTTCGGATGGAAATCGGTCGCTCCGAACGCTATTCGGTGCAGTGGGATGGTGCGAAAGCGATGGTAGACGAGTCGTGGTCCGGCGGACGGGTGGTCGACGAGGACGACACCGGACGGGACGGTGGACGGGGGTAGCACGGATGGTGCTCGCCGACGTGGTCTTCGTCTCGCTCACGACGGTCCAGATCGTCGCGCTGATACCGACGCTCCGGGATACCGAGAGCCGGATCCCGCGGCTCACCTCCGGCACCGCGGCGTTCGTGTGGTTCGCCTACTCGCTGACCTATCTCACGATGGGGCTCGTCTTCGCCGCGGTCTCCGGCACGGTCGGGGCCCTGATGTGGGCGTACATCCTCCTCAAGAAACCGACGGTCGACGACATCGAGCTCCCGTCGACCGACTGACGCGGACCGACCGCCCTCTCGGCCGTTCCAAGGGACCGGTCGTATCCGAGGGAACGCTACGGGACCGAGAGCACGCGACCGCACAGGGTGCAGGGGATCGTATACTGGCCCGGGCGGCGGCAGCCCGGTTCGTCGTACCACGTTTCTCCGCCACAGTTCGGGCAGGTCGCGATCGGCATACGAGGGCCATCGCCGACGGCCGGTTATCACCTTTCCATGTACCAGGACCGACACGACCGCCGAACCAAAGACGGAGAGTCGGTCTCGTCGGGCCGAGCGCGTCTGTCCGCTTCTGTCGTTTCGAGGGTGCCCACCGCGAGCGTGTTCGCACGAATCTCTCTACGTGCTATCGGGTGTGAGGTGCGCCCGACGACCGATCCACCGGCCGACGAAACCACCGACCGCCCCGCCGACGGAGAGCGGTATCACGCCGACAAGGGTGTAGACGTATCCGTAAGTGACCCCGGCGATCGAGAGTGTGATGACCGGGTCCGATGGGTTCAGCGCGACTTGGCCAACGAGAACGGCGGTGTAGACGACGAACAGCACCCCGCCGCCGAGCAGCGCGCCGGCTCCGCCGCTGACCACTTCGTCGTTCCAGTGGCCCGATCGGAGTCCGACGACGAGTCCGCCAACGACCCCGGAGAGGAGCACCTCGGCCGGACTCGCGACGACGTACAGCACCGCCGCCGTCACGGCGGTTGCGACCGCGCCGAGTTTTACGAGGTCTCTGTCCATGGTATCGATCAGCGAGTACTCAATATTAAGCCTTCACCTGCTTCTCAAAAGGCTCGCTGCGACACGAACACGGTGTCCGTCGGTCGTCAGTCGGCCGAGAGACCGGTGAGCTCCCGGGGCGGGCCACCGGCCAGCCGGTCGCGGTCGTGGTCGGCCCCGAAGTCGTGATTCGGCCCGACCGCGACGATGCGTTTGGGGTTGATGTCCGGGTGGGTCCGGTAGTAGTGCTCCCGGATGTGGTCCATCCGAACCGTCTCGGCCACCCCGGGGAGCTGGTAGAGCTCCTTCAGGTAGTTCCAGAGGTTCGGGTACTCCGATATCTTCCGGACGTTGCACTTGAAGTGGGTGTGGTAGACGTCGTCGAAGCGGAGCAGCGTGGTGAACATACAGACGTCGGCCTCGGTGAGGGCGTCGCCACAGAGGTAGCGCTGGTCGGCGAGGACCCCTTCCCAGTGGTCGAGCGCGTCGAACAGTTCGCCGACGGCGTTCTCGTAGGCGTCCTGACTCCCCGCGAAGCCCGCGCGATAGACCCCGTTGTTGATCGGTTCGTAGATCGCCTCGATCGTCTCGTCGACCTCGTCGCGCTCGCCCTCGGGATAGAGCGTCGCGTCGTTGGCGAACTCGTCGAAGGCGGTGTCGAGCATCCGCATCACCTCCTCGGACTCGTTGTTGACGATGGTCTCCTGCTCCTTGTCCCAGAGCACGGGTACCGTCACGCGACCCGTGAACTCGGGGTCGGCCTTCACGTACGCCTCACGGAGGTAATCGAAATCGTTCTGGGAGTCGGGGGTCGCGCCCTCCTTCTCAGGGGTGAACTGCCAGCCGTTCTCGGCCCGGTAGGGGTCCACGATGTCAACCGAGACGACGTCCTCGAGCCCGCGGAGCGCGCGCGTCACGAGGGTTCGGTGGGCCCACGGACACGCGTACGAAACGTAGAGGTGATAGCGGCCCGGCTCGGCGGGGAACTCGGCGTCCGGGTCCGCCTCGACCCAGTTCCGAAAGCTCGTCTCCTGTCTGTCGAACTCGCCGTCGTCGTTCGTGCTCTCGTAGGCGTCGGTTCGCCACTCGCCGTCGACCAGCATGTTCATGTGTGGTGTGAGGGGCCCGTCGTTCATAGGGCATGTGGTGGGCCTTCTTCGATGGGTTTATTCGGCCCCTCGGCCTTGCTCTTCGTACTATGGCCGACAAACCCGCCTCGATGTACCGGGAGATCTCGAAGCCCGCGTACACCCGCAAGGAGTACATTACTGGTATTCCGGGCTCGACCATCGCCCAGCACAAGATGGGCGACGTCCGGACCGACCCCGAGGAGTACCCGGTGCAGATCAGCCTCTCGGTCGACGAGGAGATCCAGATCCGCCACGGCGCGATGGAGTCCTCGCGCCTCTCGGCGAACCGGTACCTCATCAAGAACCTCGGGGAAGGGAACTACAAGATGATCCTCCGGAAGTTCCCCCACCACGTCCTCCGGGAGAACAAGCAGGCGACCGGCGCGGGCGCGGACCGTGTCTCCGACGGGATGCGCCAGGCGTTCGGCAAACCCGTCGGGACCGCGGCGCGGATCAGCGCCGGCGAGCGCCTCTTCACGATCTGGTGTGAGCCCGACCAGGCCGACGTCGCGAAGGACGCCCTCCGTCGGGCGTACAACAAGGTCGGCACCCCGTGTACGGTCACCGTCGAGCGCGGCGAAGAGCTGCTCGTCGCCTGAACTTCGAACGCTTTTGTCGCCGGCGGGTTTTGAAACGGTATGACCAGGCTCGCGGTCGCCACCAGGAAGGAGACGTTCGAGCGGATGCGTGTGCCGTTGGCCGACCGCGACATCGAGGTCGACCACGTCGTCACCGACCAGCGGACGATCCCGTTGACGGATCCCGGCTCCGAGTGGGACGGTTTCGACGTCGGCTTCGTCCATCCCTCGCGACTCATCGAGGGCGGGGTCGCCGACGCGTTGCTCGACGTGCCGTGGGTCAACGACCGTGAGGCGATCCTGACCTCGCGGAACAAGGCCGACGTGCTCGCCCGCCTCTCGCGTGCGGGCCTCCCGGTCCCGCGAAGCGTCCTCGTCTCGGACCCCATCGACGAATCCTCGCTCGTCGAGACGTTCGAGCAGTTCGAGCCACCCGTCGTGGTCAAACCGAACTCCACGACCCGCGGCACGGGCGTGGTGAAAGTCGACGACCTCGATTCGTTCCTCGGTGTGACCGACTACCTCCGATTGATCCACGACGACCCCGCGACCGGCGACCGCTCGTTTCTCGTTCAGGAGTACCTCCCGGACGCGACCGACTACCGCGCGATGTGTATCGACGGGGCGTACGCGGGTGCGGTCGAGCGCCGACTCCCCGAGCCCGAACGGGCGACGGGTCGCTGGAAGCACAACGTCCATCGCGGGGCCGAGGCCGAGGGGGTCGACCTCCCCAGCGACCTCCGGGAGCTCGCCGAGCAAACCGCGGCCACCCTCGACATCCCCTGGCTCGGGGTCGACCTGCTCGTCAACGACGACCGCGCGGTGGTCTCGGAGACCAACGCCCGGCCGACCATCGACGCCGCGACGAAGTACGAGTCCGGTTTCTACGACGACCTCGCGGACCTCATCGAAGCCCAGGTCTGAGCGCTGCCGACCGCGGTCGCGGTGCGGGGCGGTGCAGCCTGCGGTTGCGGTGGTGCGGTACCTGGTGGATGAAGGGCGACGGCGCGAGTGAAACGAGCGCCGGAGGGCTTCGGCGGTGCTGTGCGGAGAGGATGCGGAAAGGTTGGTGTTGTCCCGCGAGTGAGGCCGGAGGCCGAACGAGCAGCCGTTTTTAGCGTAGATTTTTGCGAGGAGTGGTGCGCGAGCGCAGCGAGCGCACCCGACGAAGTAAAAAGGTACGCTCTAGAGATCGATGTCGGCGGAGGTGTCGCTACGTTCGAAGACGACTTCGAGGATGCCGTTGTTGTAGGTCGCGTTCGCCGAGCGCTCGTCGACCCGCGTGGGGAGGCGCACGCGTTCGGTGACCTCGCGGCGGTCGCCGGCGGCCTCGATGGTGAGCTGGCGACCGTCGCAGGTGAGGTCGATGGCGTCCTTTTCGATCCCCGGGAGGTCCGCGACGACGCGCACCGTCTCGCCGTCCTCGTAGACGTCGACGTGGGCACCGGTGCCGTCGATGGTGTCGGTGTGGATGTCGACGTTCCCGTTCATCATCCCGTCCATCATCCGCTCTATCTCGTTGAAGATGTCCTCGAACGGGTCGCGGTCGTCGCGGTCGCCCGGTTGCATACACCGTGGTATGCGAGGGCGGGTCAAAAGGGTTCGCGTCCCACTTTTTTCTCCTCGGGTTGGCTCGCTTCGCTCGCCAACCCGAGGAGGAAAAACCTGGACTAAAAAGGCTGCTCGCTCACTTCGTTCGCTCGCAGTACAACCACTAATCCTTCCGCCACCACCCCGCGACCGCCACACGCCTCCCCAACCGACTGCGCTCCTCGGTCGTTCGCTTCGCTCACTCTCTGCGGTGCTCATCCCTCGCACGCCGATTCGCGACCGGCGCTCACTTTCGTTCGCACCGGTCGCGTGCGTGCGCCACCGCGCACTGATTTGCGACCATCCGTGGAATGATACGGCCCTCAGAACCCGATGCCGAGCGCGTCGTTGGTGGTCTCGACGCTCTCGGCGGCATCGGCGGTTCCCGCCACCGCACGCACCGCGTCGATGTTCTCGGGCACCACGTCGGACTCCTGATGGATGGCCTGGAACAGGTAGAGGTCGTTGCCCTCCATCGAGACCGACTCGCCCCAGAGGCAGTTCTCCCAGAGGTCGCCTCGGGGTCGCCCCGCGTCGAGCGCGAACTCCTTCAGCTTCCCCGCACCGTCGATCCCGAATTTCTCGGGCACGACGAACAGCCGCGACTCGTCTTCGAGGAGTTCTCTGACTTCCGCCGCGTCCGGCTCGGCGTCGAGCGAGACGTTCACGCTGTGCATGTGCATCAGCGTCGCCGGCACCTTGAGCCCCAGCGTGTCGATGGCGAGCTCCGGGAAGATCGTCTGCACGTCCGGGCCGTGGTGCGACGGCAGCGAGATCGGGTTCGGGAGGATGTCGTTGACCGGACCGCGCCCGGACTGGGCGGGGTCGCCGGCGCGCCGGACCAGCGTCGCGCGGACCTTCTCGATCCCGTACTCCTCTTCGAGCGGCGCGACGAGCCGCGAGAGGCCGGTCGTGTTACACGAGACCACGCGGACGTGGTCGGCCCCGTTCGCCTCGGCGAAGTTGGCGCGCGCGTTGAAGCTCACGTCCACCATCTCGGCGTCCTCGCCGCCCTGGTAGAGCGCGGGCGTGTCGTGGTCCTCGTAGAGCGACTTGTTCTCCGCACCGATCCCCGATGGGGTGGCGTCGACCACGACGTCGGATTCCGCGACGAGTTCGTCGACCAACCCCGCGAGTTCGATGTCGGCCTTCACGAACTGGTCGGCGCGCTCCTCGATGGCGGCGTACAAGGGATAGCCCTTCGCCACAGCGCGTTCGGCCTCGAAGTTCGGTCGCGTTTTCGCCACACCCACGAGTTCCATGTCCGGCTGGGCGGCGACCGCGTCCGCGACGCGCTTGCCGATCGTACCGTAGCCGTTGACGCCGACCTTGAGCATGTCTTCGTGTGTTCGAGCGACGGGCATAACCGTTTCGCGCGGCGGCCGAAAACCTAAGCGCGCGGCCCCCGTGCTCGGGTCATGAGCCACGCAGACGGGACGCCCCTCGAACGGGCGGCCGAGACCGCCGTCAACCAGTGTCTCGCGCTCCGGTCGAACGAATCGTGCGTCGTGGTGACAGACGACGACCGTCTCGCCATCGGTGAAGCGCTCTACGAGGCCGCCCACGAGGTGACCGAGGACGCGGTCCTCGTCCGGTACCCGCCGGGTTCCCAGCACGGCACCGAACCCCCGACGCCCGTAGCGGCCACGATGCGCAGCAGCGACGTGGTGCTCTGCCCGACCACGAAGAGTCTGAGTCACACTCGTGCGCGTTCGCGCGCGAACGAGGCCGGTGCCCGTATCGCCACCCTCCCCGGCATCACCGAGGAGGTATTTCGCACGGGGCTGAACACCGACTACCGCGAGATCGAGTCCGCGTGTGAGACCGTGCTCGACGCGGTCGAGGGAGCCGACGAGATCCGAGTGACGTCGCCCGCGGGTACCGACATCACCTTCGAACCCGGCGCGCACGAGTGGCTCGCGGACACCGGCATCGTCCACGAGGCGGGCGTGATGTCGAACCTCCCCGCCGGCGAGGTGTTCGTCAGCCCCGAGACCGCCGAGGGAACCTACGTCGTCGACGGCACGATGATGCCCCACGGGCTGCTCGACCGGGAGATCGAATTCGAAGTCGAGGACGGCTTCGTCACCGAGATCTCCGACGACAACGTCCGCGAACAGGTCGAGCGCGGTGCGGAGGAGGTGGGCGAGGACGCCTACAACCTCGCCGAACTCGGCATCGGCACCAACGTCGCCGTCACGGAACTGGTCGGCTCGGTGCTCCTCGACGAGAAAGCCGCCGGTACCGTCCACATCGCGATCGGCGACGACCACGGCATCGGCGGCGACACCCAGGCCCCGCTCCACCTCGACGGCATCCTGCGCGACCCCACCGTCTACGCCGACGGCGAGGAAATCGAACTCCCGGAGTAGGACGGGCGGCGAAGCCACGGGACGGTCGCACGCCTCGGATTCGTGTCGAATCGACTTCGATCCGGTCTCCGACTCACGGTTCGAACAGCGACGTGAACACGTGTGACTCCGCCCGGCGGAGATGCTCGGAGGCCGTCGCAGCCGTACATTCGAGTTCGTGCGCGACGTCTTCGGTCGTCGCGCGCCGGGGGACGGAGTAGTAGCCGATCTCGACGGCGATACGTACCGCTTCACGTTGTCGTGGGGACAAGTCGTCACGAGTATCGCCCGCCGTGATTCGCCCGGTTCCTACCGACCTGATCTCCACATTGACCCCTTCGGGCAGCCCATCGAGGGCGTTCTGGATCGCCGATTCCGTCCCGATCAGGCTGTACGTACTGCTCCCGTCTCGGTGGCATTCGATCGGTGGGACGGTGAGGAGGTCGTCCCGTGTGAAGTTCTCGAACAGCGCCCGTCCGACGGTCGTCGACTCGGCAGCGAGGAAGCAGTACGCTTCGTCGTCCGACTCGGGAAAGAACGCGACGTCCCGAACGTTCTCCCCGGACCTGAGCGCTTCCTCCGATCGCTCGTACTCCCCCCAGATATGGAGGAGGAACCCGACCGGCGGCTCAGCGACGTTCCAGTTGACGATGTGAACCCGCCGAAGAAACGGGGACTCACGGGTAAGCAACCGATAGACCGGCGGGAGGTACGCATCGGATGGCGAGAGGGTGATCCGAACCCGTTTCATGGTTCTTAGCTGGTGTGTGCTGGGATAAATCCCCCATCCGAATACGGGAGAACTGACTTCTCGGTCGATACCGAAACGACGTCCATGCGACAGAACGTCGGGGAGACCGATCAGGTCGTTCGCGGGACCGTCGGCATCTGGCTGGTCATGGTCGCCATCAGCGCGTTTCGGTCGGGGCGGAAGACCGTGTGCCTGATCACCGGCCTCGCGGGCCTCGGACTGTTACAGAACGCGCTGACTGGGTTCTGTGGTGGAAATTGGCTGTTCGGAGTCGACACGACCACCGATTGAAGCCCGGACGGACCGCTCCAGCCACGCACGACCACCACGGCTTTTATTCGCGCGCCCGATAGAGCCGGCATGACTCAGGCCACCGAACGCGTCGCGACGTCCTGTCCGGCGTGTTCACCCGACACCGCGGTCGTCCACGAGGTCCTCAAACCCGGGAGCCAGTCGACGGTTCGCTGCAGCGAGTGCAGCCACGTCCACAAGGTCCGGATCGAGGAGCCCGAGACCCGCGAACGCGACGTCATCGTCTCCCAGGACGGCGACTCGTTCTCGACCACGACCGAGATCCCCACCGGCGAGCGCCTCGCGGTCGGCGAGGAGTTCGTGCTCGACACCCCCGAGGCCCTGCTGACCGTCCGCATCACGAGCCTCGAAGTCGAGGGCGGGCGGACCGACGACGCGACCACCGAGGAGATCGAGACGGTCTGGACACGGGTCGTGGGCAACGTCGGGGTCGACATCACCCTCAACCCCGCGGACGGCGGCGACGAGACCAGGGGTGTGGAGCTCCGGGTCCCCGGCGACTACGAGTTCACCGTTGGCGAGCGCGAGGACCTCGGCGAGGAGTCGTTCACCGTCAAAGGGATCCACCTCCGGCCCGACGCCACGGGCTACGGCTTCGACCGGCTCGACCACGAGGGCGACATGGCCTTTGCGAAGGACGTCAACCGGGTCTACGCCGACGACGAGTCGAGCTCGGCGTGGTCCGTGTGGTGAGATGGACGCCCGAGCCCGACGGGAGCGGTTAGTCGAGCAGCTCGACCGCGAGGGCCGTATCGAACGCGACTCGACCCGCGAGGCGCTCCTGGCCGTGCCGCGCCACGAGTTCGTCCCCGAGAATCGGCGGGGGTCGGCCTACGACGACCGCCCGCTCCCGATCGGCGAGGGCCAGACCATCAGCGCGCCCCACATGGTGGCGATGATGACCGACCTGCTCGCGCTCGACCCCGACGACTCGGTACTCGAGATCGGCACCGGCTGTGGGTACCATGCCGCCGTCACCGCCGAAGTGGTCGGACGTCTCCGCTCCGTCGAGTACTACGAACCCCTCGCGGTCGCGACCCGCGAGCGCCTCGCGCGACTCGGCTACGACGTCGAGGTTCGCGTGGGCGACGGCCACGAGGGCTGGCCCGAGGGCACGCCCTACGACGCGGCCTACCTGACGTGTGCCGCCCCCGAAATTCCGGCCGCTGTGGTCGAGCAGGTTCGGCCTGGGGGTCGGATCGTCGCGCCAGTTGGCACGCGACGGCAAACGCTCGTGCGCGCGACCAAACAGGGAGACGGTGATCTCGATGTCGAGAAGCACGGCGGGGTTCGGTTCGTTCGAATGCAGGGTTGAACTGGTCCGGCAGTCGATCTGTTGAACTTCTCACCGTTGGAGAGCACTAATCGACCGCGAGTCCCGACCCAAACGAGAGACCGCACCGCCCTGCCATCCCGCACAGGCCACACGCCTCCCCAGCCGATTCGTTCGCTCCCTCCGGTCGCTCACTCATCCCTCGCACAGTGTTCGCGGTCGCACGCTCACGTTCGCTCGCGTACGACCGCGAGCGCGCGCCACAGCATCCGCACCGCCGGCGGACGGTGGAGATCGTCGATACGGCACCGGAGCCGGCGGTTGACCGGTCGTCGCGAATTCCTCGACCGGCCGGCGAAGGCGCGCGATTCAAGACCGACGAGGACGGATCTCGGGTATGGATTCGGCGGTGTTGCGCGACGACATGGTCGCGGGACTCGAACACGAGAGCAAGGGGGTCGTCGAGACCACGAGCGTGAGCGCCGCGCTCCGGGCGGTCCCGCGCCACGAGTTCGTCGCCGAGGAGCAGGCCGCCTACGCCGACCGCTCGTTCGACCACCGTGGAACGGCGGTCCTCGCCCCGAGCACGGTCGCACGCCTTATCGAGGCGCTCGCGCCGACCCCCGGCGACAGCGTGCTGGTCGTGGGCGCGGGCGTCGGCTACACCGCCGCGGTCTGTGCCGAGATCGCGGGTCAACAGCACGTCCACGCCGTCGACATCTCGCGTCGGCTGGTCTTCGACGCCCGGCAGAACCTCTCGCGCGCGGGCTACGGCGGCGTCCTCGTCGACCGCCGCGACGGCGCGTACGGGCTGGCGGAGTACGCTCCCTTCGACCGGATACTGCTCGAAGCCGCCGCCGTGCGACCGCCGCGCGCGCTCACTGACCAGCTCGCACCGGGCAGTCGGCTCGTGATGCCGGTCGGCACGCGCGACCAATCGCTCGTCGCCCTCGACGACGCGGGGCACGAGACGCGGTTCGGTCCCACGAGCTTCGCCCCCCTGCTCGTCGAGGGCGAACAGTCCGACTCCGTCGAACGAAACCGCACCGTTCGCGAGGACCGCGAGCGCGCACGCGCGATCGCCGAGCGCCGAACCGGCTGGGAACACGATTGGATCGACTGGGACCGCCAGGGCTGACTCACCGAACGCTTCCTCGGGTCACTCACCGTACCATCGGCTACCCGTGCGCGACACACACTACCACTCGCGCGGTCGGACCCCGCTCGGGTCGCGATCCGGGATATTTTCGGTACCTCGATCCTTCGAAGTATCTTTGACTGGCACGAAACGTGACCACGATCCGATGAAACGTAAGTAAATGCAACTAACTGGCCAGAAGCGGTATTTTACGGATGCCTAATTAGCAGATGATGCCGCGCAACGGAGCACGCGATGATAGCGACAGCACAGACAGTGGTTTCAAACCAAGCCGACGGTCGTATCTCAAGGCTGCAGGGGCAGCCGCCGTCTCGGTACCGTTGCTCGCTGGGGAGGGGGCAGCGGCGACCGAGCGCCACGGGATCAGCTTCGACAACGTCGTCGACATGGGCGGTACCGGCGACGCCTCGAGCGCGATCGAGTCGGCTGCCGAAAGCAACACCCTCCTGAAGTTCCCGTCGGGCGACTACGAGCTCTCGGGGCAGACCAACGTCAGCGGGAAGAGCAACTTCGGGATCGTCGGCGAGGGCGACGTCACGTTCACCGTCCCCGACGACTACAACGGCAAGGCCCTGAACATCAACGGTGGCGACGGCGTTCTCCTCGAGAACATCACCATCGACCAGAGCAACGCCACGCCGGACGTTCAGGTCGCACCCGACGACAACCTCCAGGTTCACGGCCTGAAGATGCTCGGCGAGGGTATCAGCTCGTCAACTGGACAGAGCAAGGGGGACTCCGACGCAGCGCTCCAGGCGTTCTCCCCGATGGTCCGGTCGTCCGGCGGTTCGGGTACCGTTCAGGACATCGTCCTCCACAACGAGGGCCGAATGGGTGCGTACGGCCGCGTCGGTGTCTGGATCGGTGAGGAGAACAAGGGCACCATCACCCTCCGCAACTGTAACGTCGAGGGCTTCTCGGGCAACGGTGTCTACGCCAGCCGGACGCCCGGCGAGGTCCACGTCGAAGGTGGCCTCTACAAGAACAACGACCTCTCCCAGGTTCGTATCGGGAGCAACGGGAGCTACGTCGACGGCGTGACCGCCGTCACCGACGTCTCCGAGAGCCGGTCGGACAACGCCGGCGAGATGCTCAACGGCTCCGGGATCCGTATCGAGAGCGACCGCGGCGGCTCGGGCGCGGCGATCCGCAACTGTGACGTCAGCATCGGCTCGGAGGCCAACGCCGACACCGGTATCAAGGTGTTCCCGAACTACAGCGGGGACTTCACCATCGAGAACACCCGTGTCGAGATAGACTGCGAAGGCTACGGGATCCGTGCGTCGTCGCCGGACGGCGGCTCCGGGAGCGGCACGCTCAAGGGCGTCAGCGTCACCGGCGACGCGACCAGCCTCGTCGGCATCCTCATCGAGGGCCGCGACGGCACCACGATCGAGGACTGCTGTGTCCAGACCGAGGGAGGCCGGAAGGGCATCTTCCTCAACAACTGTAGCGGCAGTCGTATCGCGAACACCACGATCAGCGCGGGCGGGAAGGGCCTCCAGCTCTCCGGCAGCGACGTGGAACAGAGCAACATCAGCCAGGGCGGCTCCTGTCCCGCCCCGAGCCTCTCGTCGTCGAGCTACAAGGGCTCCTCGGTGTCGTCGGTCGAGGACGACTCGGACTCGGAGGACGAATCGTCGGATGACTCGGACGAAGAGTCCTCTGAGGACTCGGAGGAGGAATCGTCGGACGATTCGGATTCGAGCGAGAGCTCCGATGACTCCTCGTCGGACGAGTCCTCGGACGACTCGGAGGAAGAATCGTCGGACGACTCGGACGAAGAGTCCTCGGACGATTCCTCGTCGGATGATTCCTCGAGCGACTCGGAGGAGGAATCGTCGGACGACTCGGAAGAAGAGTCCTCTGACGACTCCGATTCGGACGATTCGTCGGGCAACGACGACGGCTCGGGCTCGGACAACGAGCTCAGCGGGGACATCGACGAGTCCGACATGCCGGAGCCCGAGGACAGCGCGAACCTCGTCATCACCGATACCAGCACCGAGGGCGGCCGCATCCCCTACGAGTTCACGACGAGCGGCGACCTCGAGAAGTCACAGACCGGCGGTGCGACCCAGGACGACAACGACGACCTCTCGGGCAACACCGCGACGGGCGGTGTCCAGAGCTACCGTGACGCCTACGAGTACGAAGGCGAACTCGTCGCGCTCGAAGTCGAGGACTACGCGACGATCAAACTCGACGACGACGCCGGCACCATCACCGTGATGGGCGAGGACGAGTCGGGGACGGAGTACTCGCTCGAAGTCACCGGCACGCTCGAACACATCGACGACTCGACCGACCCGATCTCGGACGACGGAAGCTCGGTCTCGGGTGGCGTCGGCACGTTCCGCGACGAGTACAGCTACACCGGCAAACTCGTCCAGGCCTCGATCGAGGACTCGGTCTCGATCACCACCGACCCCGAAACGCTCGACGAGTAACGCCGCGCTCGGTCGCCGTTTTTTTCGTATTGCTACTTCATCCCGCATCGGTATCGTTATCCGCCGCGCACCTGACCTCTGACGTATCATGACCGGTGTGTTCGGCGGCTCTCTCTCCATGGCGGCCCTCGAGGACGCAGCGTCGTCGCTCCACGACGAACCGTGGTACGAACACGATACCTTCGAGACCGACGACTACGCGCTCGGGCTGGTCCACCACGGCGACCGCGACCCGGGCGGCCGACTGACCTACGACGACGGCGACCGCGCCGCCGTCGTCAACGGGGCGATAACGAACCGCGACCGGCTCGGGCTCTCGACCGACGCGCTCTTCGAGTCGCTGTTCGAGGACCCCGCGGCGCTTCTCGCTCGACTCGACGGCCCGTTCGTGGTCGCGGCGATCGACCAGACGGCGGACCGGCTGATCGTGGCGACCGACCGGCTGGGGACTCGGCCGTGTTACTACCTCGACGACGGAACCGCGTTCGCTTCGAGCCTCGCCCCCCTGATCGCTCGCCTCGACGACCCGACGGTCGACGAACGAGCCGTCAGCGACATGCTGTTGGTGGGCTACGTCTGGGGCGAGAAGACCCTCGTCGAGGGGATCACGCGTCTCCCCCCGGCGACGGTGCTCGAATACCACGCGGGCGAGGTCTCGACCGACCGGTACTGGTCGCCGTCGTTCGATGCGCTTCCCGACGACGGCTACCTCACCCGTCTGGCGGACCGCTATCGCACCGTCATCGACGACACGGCGGGAACGATCGACGACGACGCCGGGCTGTGGCTCTCCGGCGGGCTCGACAGCCGGACGATGGCGGGCGAGCTCGCCCGCCACGCCGGTCGGGAGTTCGAGAACCTCGAAGCCTACACCTACGACGCGAACCCGAGCGGTGGCGGCAACCCCGCGCTCGCCCGCCGCGTCGCCGACCACCTCGACATCGGTATCGACCAGGTCGAACTCACCCCGGAGCTGTTCTTGGATCGCCTCGGCGAGGCGGTCGACCTCACCGACGGCATGCTCCGGTGGTCCTCGTTCCTCAATCTCCTCTCGGTCTACGCGCTCCCCGACGACCACGCCAGCGTCCTCATGGAGGGTGCGGGGCAGGGCGAACTGATGGGCCACCACCTCCGGCGGCGGCACTTCACTGGCACGGACTCACCCGTCGAATCGATGTACTGGAGCGAGGCGATGGTCGACCACGAGACGGTCTCGGACCTGCTCGCCGTGGACGTCGACCCGCTCCAGTCGTTCGTCGACACCGCCGAACGCAGCGACGCCCGAACGAAGAAGGGGACGATACTCGAAGCCCACTTCGACAACTACTACGCCCGGATGACGCTCGCCAGCAACGAGATCCCGCGGAGCCGGGCCGGCACCCGCGTCCCGTTCGCCCACCGCGAGTTCCTCGAATACGTCGCCCGGCTCCCGCTGAAGTATCGGATCGGGACGGTGCCGTTCACGAACGGCACGATCCCGTTCGGCGTGACGCCGGCGAAGCTCACGCTGACGCGCGACCTCAACCCCGACCTCGCCACGATCCGCTACGAGCGAACCGGCGTCGCACCGAAGCACCCCTACCCGCTCCACGTCGCGGGCTTTCTCACCACCACCGCCGCCGCACGGCTCCTCAAGCGAACCACCTACGGCGGTCGGAGCACCACCGACGAGTGGTACCGGAACGACCCCGACGTCCGTGAGTTCTTCGACGACCTCCTCGAACGCGCCTGCGAGCGGTCGGTGTTCGACGCCGAGACGATCCGACGCCTCCGGCGCGAACACCTCGCCGGCGACGCCGACCACATGGTGACCTCGATCGCGGCGATCACGACGCTCGAACTCTGGATGGAACGCAACCTGGATTGAGTCGCGGTCCTCAAAACGGAATTTTCGAACTCGTCGCTAGCGCATTGTTTCGTTGTTCTACCAGCCGGCGAAGACACAGCTCGCCGTTTTGCTTCGAAGAAGCGCCCGGGGCGGGATTTGAACCCGCGTCACGACCGTGACAGGGTCGTATGATGGGCCACTACACCACCTGGGCACCGACAAATGACCGTTGTCCGGACGGACGGTTAAACGTTTCCAAACCGACCGACGGCCGAGCCCGAAACGCTATATCCCGTCGCGTCGTGCGTCCGGTCGAAATCGAGGCGAGGCAGCCATCTCCGACCGTCGGCCGCGACCCCGGAAGAGCGCCCGCTCGCGGTCGGAATGGTTAAGGTTCTGGACCGTATACACGCTGTAGTATCTCGTGATAGCCACTTCTCCCCCAGTTAGACACACATGGTAGACGTCGGCCAGCACACGCTCGTCCCGGAGCACACCGTCGTGGAGGACGACTCCGAGATCGACGAGGTGCTCGAAGAGTACGACATCAAGCGCACCGACCTCCCGAAGATCAAACGCACCGACCCGGCGCTGCCCGACGAGGCCGCGACCGGCGACGTGATCCGGATCGTTCGGGACTCACGAACCACCGACCAAGCGGTCGTTTATCGGCTCGTCATCGACTAATGAACAGGGACACACGACGTTCGATCTCACGGGAGTACTTCTCCCAGGAACGGCTCGCAGAACACCACTTCAGCTCGTTCAACGACTTCCTCGGTCGCGGGATGCAGCAGGTCGTCGACGAGAAGGAGACCATCGACACCGACATCGGCGACAAGGAGGGCGAGGAGCCGGTCTTCGTCGAACTCGGCGACGTTCGGGTCGTCACCCCGCGGGTACGGGAGGCCGACGGGAGCGAGGAGCGCCTCTACCCCCAGGAAGCCCGCCTCCGCAACATCACCTACGCCGCACCGGTCTTCATGGAGATGGCCGTCGTCGTCGGCGGCGAGGAGGAAGAGGAGCGCGTGGTCGACACCACCGAGACCCAGATCGGGCGGCTGCCGATCATGGTCGGCTCCGAGAAGTGCAACATCTCGGGGATCGACGACGAGGAGCTCATCGAACTCGGCGAGGACCCCGCCGACCCCGGTGGCTACTTCATCGTCAACGGCTCCGAGCGGGTGCTGATGACGAGCGAGGACCTCGCACCGAACAAGATCCTCGCCGAGTACGACTCGAAGTACGGCGACGAGATCCAGGTCGCCAAGACCTTCAGCCAGCGCCGTGGCTATCGCGCGCTCGTGCTGTGTGAACGCAACCGGGAGGGACTGCTCGAAGTCTCCTTCCCGAGCGTCTCCGGTTCGATCGACTTCGTGACGCTGGTTCGAGCGCTGGGGCTCGAATCCGACGAGGAGATCGTCCACCGGGTCTCGGACGACCCCGAGGTCGTGAAGTTCATGCTCGAGAACCTGGAGGAGGCCGACGTCCAGACCGAGGAGGAGGCGATCGAGACCCTCGGCGAGCGCGTCGCCAGCGGCCAGGGCAAGAACTACCAGCTCAAACGCGCCAACTACGTCATCGACCGCTACCTCCTGCCCCACCTCCACGAGGAGGGCGTCGACGACGAGGACGTTCGCATCAACAAGGCGTTCTATCTCTGCCGGATGGCCGAGGCCTGTTTCGAACTCGCGCTCGGTCGACGCGAGGCCGACGACAAGGACCACTACGCCAACAAGCGCCTCAAAGTCTCGGGCGACCTGATGACCGACCTCTTCCGCACGGCCCTCAACAAGCTCGCGCGCGACGTGAAGTACCAGCTCGAACGCGCGAACATGCGAAATCGCCAGCTCTCGGTCAACACCGTGGTTCGTTCGGACGTGCTGACCGAGCGGCTCGAACACCCGATCGCGACGGGCAACTGGGTCGGCGGGCGCTCTGGGGTCTCCCAGCTCGTCGACCGAACGGACTACATGGGCGTTCTCTCCCACCTCCGGCGACTCCGCAGCCCGCTCTCGCGGAGCCAGCCTCACTTCGAGGCCCGTGACCTCCACGCGACGCAGTGGGGGCGTATCTGTCCCTCGGAGACCCCGGAGGGGCCGAACTGTGGCCTGGTGAAGAACTTCGCGCAGTCGATGGAGCTCTCCCAGGACATCGACGACGAACGGGAACTGAAACGAGAACTCGCCACGATGGGGGTCGAGGGGATCCCCGGCATCGAGGGCGTCACCCCGAGTGCAGACTAACATGAGCAGCCAAACCCAATCCAACGCACGCGACGCAAAGGTCTACGTCAACGGGAGCCTCGTCGGCACCCACGCCGACCCCGAGGGGCTCGCCCACCAGGTTCGCGAGGCGCGCCGCCGGGGCGACGTCGCCTCGACGGTGAACGTCTCGGTCAAGGACGGGACCAACGAGGTCATCATCAACGCCGACGCCGGTCGGGCGCGCCGACCGCTGATCGTCGTCGAGAACGGCGAACCGCTGATCTCCGAGGCGGAGGTCGAGTCGGTGATCGACGGCGAGTCGGGCTTCGACGACCTCGTCGAGGGGGGCTATATCGAGTTCATCGACGCCGAGGAGGAGGAGGACATCCTGGTCGGTGTCGACGAGGACGACCTCACGCCCGACCACACCCACCTCGAGATCGATCCCCAACTCATGTTCGGTATCGGCGCGGGGATGATCCCCTACCCCGAGCACAACGCGAGTCCGCGTATCACGATGGGGTCGGGGATGATCAAGCAGTCGCTCGGGCTCCCCTCCGCGAACTATCGCATTCGGCCCGACACCCGCCAGCACCTGCTCCACTACCCGCAGCTCTCGATGGTGAAGACCCAGACCACCGAGCAGATCGGCTACGACGACCGGCCGGCGGCCCAGAACTTCGTGGTCGCCGTCATGTCCTACGAGGGGTTCAACATCGAGGACGCGCTGGTGCTCAACGGTGGTTCGATCGACCGCGCACTCGGTCGGTCACACTTCTTCCGGACCTACGAGGGCGAGGAGCGCCGGTATCCCGGCGGCCAGGAGGACCGATTCGAGATCCCCGACGACGACGTTCGCGGGGCGCGCGGCGAGGAGGCCTACACCCATCTCGACGAGGATGGATTGGTGAACCCCGAGACCGAGGTCAGCGAGAGCGCGGTGTTGCTCGGGAAGACCTCGCCTCCCCGATTCCTCGAAGAGCCGAACGACATGGGCGGTCTCAGCCCCCAGAAACGCCGCGAGACCAGCGTGACGATGCGCTCGGGCGAAGCCGGCGTCGTGGACACGGTGACGCTGATGCAGGGCGAGGACGGTTCCAAGCTCTCGAAGGTCTCGGTGCGCGACGAGCGGATCCCCGAACTCGGCGACAAGTTCGCCTCGCGCCACGGCCAGAAGGGTGTCATCGGCCACATCGCGCCCCAGGAGGACATGCCCTTCACCGAGGAGGGCGTGGTGCCGGACCTGATCATCAACCCGCACGCGCTGCCCTCCCGGATGACGGTGGGCCACGTGCTCGAGATGCTCGGCGGAAAAGTGGGTTCGCTCGAAGGCCGCCGGGTCGACGGGACGGCCTTCACCGGCGAGGAGGAGGAGGAACTCCGCGGCGCGCTCGAAGAGCACGGCTTCGATTCGAGCGGCAAGGAGCGGATGTACTCGGGCGTGACGGGCGAGAAGATCGACGCCGAGATCTTCGTCGGGACCATCTTCTACCAGAAGCTCTACCACATGGTCTCGAACAAGATCCACGCGCGTTCGCGCGGGCCGGTGCAGGTCCTGACCCGCCAGCCCACCGAGGGGCGCGCCCGCGAGGGCGGCCTCCGGGTGGGCGAGATGGAACGCGACGTTCTGATCGGGCACGGCGCGGCGATGGCGCTGAAGGAGCGCCTGCTCGACGAGTCCGACAGGGAGTTCATCTACGTCTGCGGCAACTGCGGGATGAGCGCGGTCGAGAACGTCGAACAGCGTCGGGTCTACTGTCCGAACTGTGGCGAGGAGACCGACATCCACGAGATCGAGATGAGCTACGCGTTCAAGCTCCTGCTCGACGAGATGAAGGCGCTCGGTATCGCGCCCCGACTCGACCTGATCGACGCGGTCTGATCTACTACTACCCCACAACCCATGAGCACCAACGCAACCCCCAAGGAAATCGGCGCGATCGACTTCGGGCTGATGAACCCGGAGGAGTACCGCGAGATGAGCGCGACGAAGATCATCACGGCCGACACTTACGACGACGACGGCTACCCCATCGACATGGGGCTGATGGACCCTCGATTGGGCGTCATCGACCCCGGCCTCGAATGCAGCACCTGCGGGCAACACTCAGGTTCGTGCAACGGCCACTTCGGCCACATCGAACTCGCCGCCCCCGTGATCCACGTCGGCTTCACGAAACTCATCCGACGGCTCCTGCGCGGGACCTGTCGGGAGTGTTCGCGGCTCCTGCTCGATTCGGCCGAGCGCGAGGAGTTCGCGACCCGCCTCCAGCGTGCCCGCGAACTCGACAACGACGTCAACGACGTCACGAAGGCCGCGATCCGCCAGGCCCGAAAGAAGGACCGCTGTCCCTACTGCGGCGAGGAGCAGTACGACATCCAGCACGAGAAACCCACGACCTACTACGAGGTCCAGGACGTGCTCGCGGCGGACTACCCCCAGCTGATCGCGGCGGCGATGCAGCCCGACGAGGAGGAGGACGAGCCGGGGACCTCGCCCCAGGAGCTCGCCGACGAGACGGACATCGAGCTCTCGCGTATCAACCAGATCTTGGGTGGCGAGTTCCGCCCGCGCGAGGAGAGCCGGAAGGCCATCGAGCGCGCGCTTTCGGTGGACCTCTCCGAGGAGGACCTCAACAAGCTGATGCCCTCGGACATCCGCGACTGGTTCGAGGACATCCCGGACGAGGACGTGGGCGTCCTCGGCATCAACGCCGAGCGCTCGCGACCCGAGTGGATGGTTTTGACCGTGCTGCCGGTGCCGCCGGTCACCGCACGGCCCTCGATCACGCTCGACAACGGCCAGCGGAGTGAGGACGACCTCACCCACAAGCTGGTCGACATCATCCGGATCAACCAGCGGTTCATGGAGAACCGCGAGGCCGGCGCTCCGCAACTCATCATCGAGGACCTCTGGGAACTCCTCCAGTACCACGTCACGACCTTCATGGACAACGAGATCAGCGGGACGCCGCCGGCACGCCACCGCTCCGGCCGGCCCCTGAAGACCCTCTCCCAGCGGCTCAAGGGGAAGGAAGGTCGTTTCCGTGGTTCGCTCTCCGGGAAGCGCGTGAACTTCTCGGCTCGCACAGTCATTTCGCCGGACCCGACCCTGAGCCTCAACGAGGTCGGGGTCCCCGAACGGGTCGCGAGCGAGATGACCCAGACGATGAACGTCAACGAGCGCAACATCGAGGAGGCGCGCCAGTACGTTCGCAACGGTGCGGAGGTCCACCCCGGCGCGAACCGGGTGATCCGCCCCGACGGCAAGGTGATGAAGATCCTCGAACAGGCGAAGGAGGAGCTGGCCGAGCGCATCGAGCCCGGCTGGCAGGTCCAGCGCCACCTCACGGATGGGGACATCGTGATCTTCAACCGCCAGCCGTCGCTCCACCGAATGAGTATCATGGCCCACGAGGTGGTCGTGATGCCGTACAAGACCTTCCGGCTGAACACTGTGGTGTGTCCGCCGTACAACGCCGACTTCGACGGCGACGAGATGAACATGCACGCCCTCCAGAACGAGGAGGCGCGTGCGGAGGCCCGCGTGCTGATGCGGGTCCAAGAGCAGATCCTGAGCCCGCGCTTCGGTGAGAACATCATCGGCGCGATCCAGGACCACGTCTCGGGGACCTATCTCCTCACGCACGACGACCCCGAGACCGGTGGGGTGCCGTCGTTCAACGAGACCCAGGCGCTCGACCTGCTCCGCGCCACCGGGGTCGATACGCTGCCCGACCCCGACGGCGAGGACGACCAGGGGAGACCGTTGTGGACGGGTCGGACGATCTTCTCCGAGCTCTTGCCCAACGGTCTCGACCTCGAGTTCACGAGCTCGACCGGCGACACCGTGGTGATCGAGGGCGGCCAGCTCATCGAGGGCACCGTCGACGAGGACGCGGTCGGCGCGTTCGGCGGCGAGGTCGTCGATACGATCGTCAAGCAGTACAGCGAGACGAGAGCCCGAGTGTTCATCAACGAGGTGGCCTCGCTCGCGATGCGGGCGATCATGCACTTCGGGTTCTCGCTCGGTATCGACGACGAGTCGATCCCCAACGAGGCCGAGGCCCAGATCGACGAGAGCATGGCCAACGCCTACGAGCGGATCGACGAGCTGATCGAGACCTACGAGAACGGCGACCTCGAGAGCCTACCGAGCCGCACGGTGGACGAAACCCTCGAGATGAAGATCATGCAGACGCTCGGGAAGGCCCGCGACTCCGCCGGTGACATCGCGGAGGACCACTTCGCGCGCGACAACCCGGCCGTGGTCATGGCCGAGTCGGGTGCGCGTGGTTCGATGCTCAACCTCACCCAGATGGCGGCGTGTGTCGGTCAGCAGGCGGTCAGGGGCGAGCGGATCAACCGCGGCTACGAGGACCGCACGCTCTCGCACTACCAGGAGGACGACCTCTCGGCTGAGGCCCACGGCTTCGTCGAGCACTCCTACCGTGGCGGGCTCACCCCGCGTGAGTTCTTCTTCCACGCGATGGGTGGCCGCGAGGGGCTGGTGGACACGGCGGTCCGGACCTCGAAGTCCGGCTACCTCCAGCGCCGGCTGATCAACGCGCTCAACGAACTGGAGACCCAGTACGACGGCACAGTGAGAGACACCTCCGACAACATCGTCCAGTTCGAGTTCGGCGAGGACAACACGAGTCCGGTGAAGGTCTCCTCGGGTGTCGACAACGAGATCGACGTCGACGAGATCGCCGACCGCGTGCTCGCCGCGGAGTTCGAGGACGACGGCGAGACGTTCGCCCAGCCGACGAACCTCTCGGAGCACGCCGACGCGCGCACCACCGACCGCGCGACCACGTCGGATGCGCCGATCGACGTTCCGGAGGTGAGCGATGACTGAGATCACGACGGCGATCGAGACCGCCGTCGAGGGGACGACCCTCCCGAAGCGCCTGAAGGACGAGGTCTACGAGACGATCGAGTCGCGTGAGGTCACCGAGGACGAGGCGACGTCGATCGTGAACGCGGTCGAGGACCGCTATCTCGACACGCGGGTCGAACCGCTCGATCCCGTGGGGACGGTCTCGGCCCAGTCGATCGGCGAGCCGGGCACCCAGATGACGATGAACACGTTCCACTACGCGGGCGTCGCGGAGATCGACGTCACGCAGGGGCTGCCCCGCCTCATCGAGCTCGTCGACGCCCGGAAGACGCCCGACACCCCGATGATGACGGTCTACCTCGACGGCGAGTACGCCACGGACCGGGAGAAAGCCCACGAGGTGGTCTGGAACATCGAGTCCACGCGGATCCTGGCGCTCGGCGACGTCTCGACAAACGTCGCGGACATGCTGGTCCAGGTCAGCCTCAACCAGCAGACCCTCGACGAGCGGATGATCTCGGCCGAGGAGGTCGCCGAGATAATCGAGGACTCGCTCGGGGTCGACGTGGCCCGAAACGGGACCACGATCGAGTTCGGTCCGGCACAGCCGAGCTATCGCGGGCTGCTCCAGCTCGTCGAGGAGCTCCGCGAGATCGTCTTCAAGGGTATCGAGGACGTCTCGCGGGTCGTAATCCGAAAGGAGGAGCTGGAGGAGGGCGAGGAGTTCGTGCTCTACACCGAGGGGTCGGCCTTCGGCGACGCCCTCGACATCGAGGGTGTCGACGCCTCCCGGACGACCTGTAACAACATCCACGAGGTCTACCGGAACCTCGGGGTCGAGGCGGCCCGGGAGATCATCATCGAGGAGACGATGAACACCCTCGAAGAGCAGGGGCTCGGCGACGTCAACATCCGTCACCTGATGCTGGTGGCGGACATCATGACCGCCGAGGGGACGATCGAGTCGATCGGTCGCCACGGCATCTCGGGCAGCAAGGACTCCGTCCTCGCACGCGCGGCGTTCGAGGTCACGGTGAACCACCTGCTCGACGCCGCGGTCCACGGCGAGGTCGACGACCTCAACGGTGTGGCCGAGAACGTCATCGTCGGCAAACCCATCAAGCTCGGTACCGGCGACGTCACGCTCCGGATGGGCGGGGCGACCGCCTCCGACGAGACCGAACCCGCGGACTGAGATGCGCGTCACGCTGTCGGACGCCGCCCGTCGACGCATCGGGCTGTTCGACGACGTCACGGGCGCGACCGCGCTCGACTGTCTGACCGACGAGACGGGCGTCTGTTTTCTGGTGGCCGCCGGCGAGATGGCCGACGCTATCGGACCAGACGGTCGGACGGTCAACAAACTCGAAGACCGACTCGGCGAGCGCGTCACGCTGGTCGAGACCGCCGACACGCCCGAGCGGTTCGTCGCCAACGCGCTCGCACCCGCGGTGGTACACAACGTCACGGTCAGCGAGAACCGTAGTACGGTGGCCTACGCCGAGGTCGACCGGGCGGATACCGGCGTGGCCATCGGGCGCGACGGCCGCACCATCGACCTCGCGCGGCGGCTGGCGAAGCGTCACTTCGACATCGACGAGATCGAACTGGTCTGAACCGACGGCATCGGGCGACCCACACGGTATATCTCCGCCCCAACCGACGGTCCGACATGGGCGTCTCCTTTCGTCAGCCCACGGACGATGACCCCGAACGGATCGTCGAATGGACCGACTCGCCGGCGGCACTGCTCCAGTGGGCCGGATCCGTGTTCTCGTTCCCGCTCGACGCGGCACAGCTTCGTGGTCATCTCGACGAAATCAAGGACTCGGGACCGACACATCGGGCGTACGCCGCCGTCGTTGACGGTCGACTCGTGGGCTACCTCGAACTCGCCGACATCGATCGTGAGAACCGCTCGGCCCGCGTCGCGCGCGTGATCGTCGACCCAGCCGAACGCGGGAACGGCTACGGCACGGCGATGATGCGCGAAATCGTCCGGATCGGATTCGACGAGCTGGATCTCCACCGGATCGGCCTCCGCGTATTCGACTTCAACGAGCCCGCGATCGAGTGCTACGAGACCGTGGGCTTCGTCCGGGAGGGCGTGCTCCGCGACGTCTATCGACACGGCGAGGAGTACTGGTCGCTGGTGACGATGCGTTGCCTCGAAACCGAACGGCCGTCGGGCGAGCGATCCGAGTTTTAGGCAGGCCGAAAAACCGAAACCGCTTTTCGTTTCGGCGGCAGTGCTCCCGTATGGTAGCTTCCACCGCGAATGCGGGATCGAACCCCGAGGTCGTCGTCGTCGGCGACGGCATCGCGGGTCTCTCGGCGGCCATCTTCACCGCCCGACACGACCTGGAGACGTTGGTCCTCGGCGACGGCGAGTCGATCCTCCGACGGAACGCCCATCTGGAGAACTATCCCGGGTTTCCAGCGGGGATCAACGCGCGACTTCTGTTGGAGATGATGGGCGAGCAGGCCGACCGCGCCGGCTGCGACCGACGGGAGGCGACGGTGACACACGTCGACCCCCTCGACGAGGGGTTCGCCGTCGAGACGGCCTTCGGGGATCGGTACGAGACCCGATACGTGATCGCCGCGACACGGAACCCGGTCGGCTACCTCGCCGACGTCGAGGGACTCGGGGTCATCGACCGCGGGAAGACGTTCCTCGAAACCGACGAGCGCGGTCGAACGGGTGTCGAGGGGCTCTACGCCGCGGGTCGGATCGCGGAGAAACCCTATCAGGCGGTCGTGAGCGCCGGTCACGGTGCGGAGGTGGCCGTCACGTTGCTGGAGGACGACGACCGGCCGTTCTACCACGACTGGGTGACCCCCGAGGGCTACTTCACCGGACGTGGTCGCGACCTCCCGCCGGGCTGTGAGGAGGTCAACGACGCCGAGCGCCGGCGGCGGGAGGACGAATCGCGGGACGTCGTTCGGGAGTACGTCGCCGAGCGTCACCCGGACGACCAGCAAACCCATCCGAGTCTCGGGGAGGAGTAGTCGTGCCGTCCGCTCGAAACGGGAGGCATAAGTGCGCCCGTCGGATATGGGTGACATAATGGCTAACGGCAAGTACGCAGGGCGAAAGCTCAAAAAGGACCGCCAGAACCACCGGTGGTCCGACTCGAAGTACGCCCGCCGCGCCCGCGGGCTCCGCGAGAAGACCGACGCGCTCGAAGGTGCGCCACGAGGTCGGGGTATCGTGCTCGAAAAGGTCGGGATCGAGGCCAAACAGCCCAACTCGGCGATCCGTAAGTGTGTGCGGGTCCAGCTGATCAAGAACGGCAAGCAGGTCACGGCCTTCTGTCCCGGCGACGGCGCGATCAGCTTCATCGACGAGCACGACGAGGTCACCATCGCGGGTATCGGTGGCGCGAAGGGTCGCGCGATGGGCGACCTCTCGGCGGTCAACTACAAGGTCGAGAAGGTCAACGGCGTATCGCTGATCGAACTCGTTCGCGGCAACGCGGAGAAACCCGTCCGATGAGCGAGAGCGAAGCCCCCGAGACCGAGGAGGAAGAACAGGGAGAAGGTGAAGAGGAGGTCGTCGCCGAGGAGGAGGCCGAACACGAGGCCACCGCCGGCGCGAAGCTCTTCGAGAAGTGGGACGTCACCGGGATCGAGTACGTCGACCCGAGCACCGAGCGCTATCTCAACGTGACGCCGGTCGAGCACACGATGGGTCGTCACGCGAGCAAGCAGTTCCAGAAGAGCGAGATCTCGGTCGTCGAGCGGCTGATCAACCGGCTGATGCAGACCGGCGAGAACACCGGGAAGAAACAGCAGGCGACCCGGATCGTTCGCGACGCCTTCGACCTCGTCCACGAACGCACCGACGAGAACCCGGTTCAGATCCTGGTGCGCGCGGTCGAGAACGCCGCGCCGCGCGAGGAGACGGTGCGGCTCAAGTACGGTGGGATCTCGGTCCCGCAGGCCGTCGACATCGCCCCCCAGCGCCGGGTCGACCAGGCGCTGATGTTCCTCGCACAGGGTGCGTACAACGCCTCGTTCAAGTCGCCGACCGACGCCCACGAGGCGCTCGCCAGTCAGCTCACGGGCGCGGCGGACTACGACGTCCAGAGCTACGCGATCAACCAGAAAGAAGAGCGAGAGCGCGTCGCGGCCGCCGCACGCTGACGGAACCGGCTCCTCGGTCCGACGCGGGTTCGATTCGTCGTTTTCCTGTTTCGCAACACCGCCATAGCCGTGGCGAGGCTCGACGAGATCGTTCGATACCGACGTGAGTACTGTCCGCGAGACGGGAGTCCTTCCGTCGTGATGTCGGCGGCGAGGCCGGTCGAGTCGTTACTCGGTGGTGCGTCCGAAGGTGGTCCATCTGCATCGAGCGCTCAGTCGGCGGCGTAGCCCGTGCGGATCGCGTACTCGCGGGTCGCCTCGACGAGCGTCCGGCGGTACTCGCTGGCGTCGGGGTCGTCTGCGAGCGTGCGGAAGCGGCGTTTGAAGGCGGGCAGGTCGACCCCGGCGGCGTCGTCGGCGGCGGCGTGGGCGAGGTCGTAGAGGCGGTGGTCGTCTGGGATGCAGTCGTGGCGTTCGAGGAGGGCGAGCGCGAACGCGGCGTTCACCGCCGTGATGTTCGGGTCGGCGGCGGGGGTGAGGCGTTTCCAGGTTGGTGGGTCGACGGGTCTGTCGGCGAGCGCGCTCGCGAGGCTGGATTCGAGGAAGGCGACGAGTCGATCCGCGGGGGCCACGCTCAGGGTGATGTCGTCGGCGTAGATGTCCTTCATGTGATTCGCGATCTGATAGCACTGGGTGAGGGTCCGGCGCTCGACGGTGTGGCCCGCGAGCGCGAGGGTGATCGCTTCCCTCGTGGACTGGATGTGGGAGGGATGGGACTGCTCGTACCGGCGCATGTGCGAGTACTCGTGGAGGGCGAGCGGGCGGGCCATCGCGCTGCTCGCGGCCTGACGCGAGATGTTGAGGACGTGGCGGTCGTCGTAGTGGGCGGTCCACGTCCGCGAGTCCGGGTCCTCGCGGATCGTGACCTCGACGGGTAAGTCGAGGTCGTGTTCGGTCTCGAAGAGGTCGCACGCCCCGAGAAACGGCTCGGTTGGGCCGGGCGACTGCACGCGAACATCCATGTGTATCAGTACCAGGGGGTTGCCCGGTATGACTCTTGTGCCGGCCTCGTGGTCGTGGTCCCCGGGGACGGATCGAGTTCGTTCGCTCCCCCGAAACTCCGAAAGACTCACATCGATCGTCCATCGAGCCTCGCGGTCACTCACTTCGTTCGCTCCCCCGAAACAGCACCCTTTTGACCTTCCTTCCGGTAGGATTTCGTATAATGGGCCGACGCAAACAGATCGTCCAAGAGTGCGAGCGACTGATGGACAAACCGGAGAACATCCGGAACATCGCCATCGCCGCCCACATCGACCACGGGAAGACCACCCTGACCGACAACCTGCTCGCCGGTGCGGGCATGATCTCCTCGGACCTGGCGGGCGAGCAGCTCGCGATGGACACCGAGGAGGACGAGCAGGAACGCGGGATCACCATCGACGCGGCGAACGTCTCGATGACCCACGAGTACCAGGACACCAACCACCTCATCAACCTCATCGACACCCCCGGCCACGTCGACTTCGGGGGCGACGTGACCCGTGCGATGCGTGCGGTCGACGGCGCGCTCGTCGTGGTCGACGCCGTCGAGGGCACGATGCCCCAGACTGAGACTGTGGTCCGGCAGGCGCTCCGCGAGGGCGTCAAGCCCGCGCTGTTCATCAACAAGGTCGACCGCCTGATCAACGAACTCCAGGAGGGCCCCGAGGAGATGCAGGAGCGCCTCCAGAGCGTGATCGGCGACGTCAACGAGCTCATCCGCGGGATGGCCGAAGACAAGTACGAGAACGAGGGCTGGAAGGTCTCCGTTCAAGATGGGACCGTGGCCTTCGGCTCCGCGCTCTACAACTGGGCCACCAGCCTGCCCCAGATGCAGGAGACGGGCATCGACTTCGGCGACATCATCGACTACAACCGCAACGACAACATCGACGAACTCCGCGACAACTCGCCGCTCTCGGACGTGGTGCTCGATATGGTCGCCGAGCACTTCCCGAACCCCGAGAAGTCCCAGCCCGAGCGGATCCCAACTGTGTGGCGTGGCGACGACTCGACCGACCTCGCCGAGAGCATGCGTCTCGTCGACGACGAGGGCGAGGTGGTCTTCATGGTCACCAGCATCTCGATCGACCCCCACGCCGGCGAGATCGCAACCGGCAGGCTGTTCTCGGGCACCATCGAACGCGGGCAGGACCTCTACGTTTCGGGGACGGCAGGACAGAACCGTGTCCAATCGGTCGGGCTCTTCATGGGTGGCGAGCGCGAGGAGGTCGACCGCATCCCCGCCGGGAACATCGCGGCCGTCACCGGCCTCCGGGACGCGATCGCGGGTTCGACCGTCTCCTCCGTGGAGATGACGCCGTTCGAGTCGATCGAGCACATCTCGGAGCCGGTCATCACGAAGTCCGTCGAGGCCCAGTCGATGGACGACCTCCCGAAGCTCATCCAGACCCTCCAGCAGGTCTCGAAGGAAGACCCGACCATTCGGGTGGAGATCAACGAGGACACGGGTGAGCACCTGATCTCCGGCCAGGGTGAGCTCCACCTCGAAGTCATCACCCAGCGTATCGAGCGCAACCAGGGCATCCCGGTCACGACCGGCGAACCGATCGTCGTCTTCCGGGAGGCGGTCCAGCAGGCCTCCGAGACGGTCGAGGGCCAGTCGCCGAACCGCCACAACCGCTTTTACATCACCGTCGAACCGCTCTCGGAGGACATCGTCGAGACCCTCCAGCTCGGCGAGGCCTCGATGGACATGCCGGAACTCGAACGCCGCGAGGCGCTCCAGGAGGCCGGCATGGACAAGGACACCTCCCAGGCGGTCGAGGAGATCCACGGCACCAACATCCTCGTCGACGAGACGAAGGGTATCCAGCACCTCAACGAGACGATGGAGCTCGTCATCGAGGGCTGGGAGGAGGCGCTCGACGACGGGCCGCTCGCCGCCGAACCCGTCCAGGGCACCCTCATCCGGCTCCACGACGCGCGGCTCCACGAGGACGCCATCCACCGGGGTCCGGCACAGGTCATCCCCGCCGTTCGCCAGGCCGTCCACGGCGCGCTGATCAACGGCCGTATCTCGATGCTCGAACCGATCCAGAACGTCCGCATCGACGTTCCCTCCGAGCACATGGGTCCCGCCTCGGGCGAGATCCAGGGTCGCCGGGGCCGCGTCGACGACATGTACCAGGAGGGCGACCTCATGGTGGTCGAGGGCGTCGCGCCGGTCGAGGAGATGATCGGCTTCGCGAGCGACCTCCGGTCGGCAACTGAAGGTCGCGCCTCCTGGAACACCGAGAACGCCGGCTTCCAGGTCATGGCCGACAACCTCCAGCCCGAGACCATCCGCGAGATCCGCGAGCGCAAGGGCATGAAGCTCGAGCTGCCGGCCGGCGTGGATTACTTCTAACCACTTTTTTACTCCTCGGGTTAGCTCGTGGTTCGAAAGACGCGAAGCGTCTTTCGTCATCACGAGACGGCGAAGCCGTCTCGAACGACTTCGCTCGCTAACCACTCTCTGCTCACGGGCGCGAAGCGCCCGTTCGCACGGCACGAGGGACCGAAGGTCCCTCGCTGGTCGCAAAAACCTGGACTAAAAAGGCTGCTCGCTCACTTCGTTCGCTCGCAGTACAACCACTAACCCCTCCGCCCAGCACCGCTACCACACCCGCAAGCTGCACAGCACCGCCACTGCCGAAGCCCTCCGCGCGCTCACTCCGTTCGCGGTGTTCGCTTCGCTCACACCAGTGCGCTCCGCCCTTCATCCGCCAGGAGAGCACAGCTCTCCTGAGCCTCGGTTCGCGCCTGCGGCGCTCACCGAGACGCCAGGCCCGCACCGCAACCGCACGGCGACCGCAACCGCACGGCGACCGCAACCGCACCGCCACACCGCCGCCCCGCCACCGCACCGCGACCGCCCGCCGGCGGGCGGCCATCCACAGACCGAAGGTCACGGAGCGCGTTGTCGAACCGTGAGCGACGAGTACGTGGTCGAGGTCAAATCGTCCGCGCGCCGTGCCAGCCGAACGGCCGGCGAGTGGGTCCACGAACACGGCCGCCGCCGCACCTTCGAATCGGAGGCGCTCGCCCGCGAGTGGGCGCGCACCGATGCCGACGGCCGGGTCTGGGTCCAGAACGCGGCCCCGCACGACGCAAGCTCGGTCGACGGCTACCTCGTCGCCGGCCGCCGCCCGACGAGAACTCGCGCGACCTCGACCCAATCGACCATCGGCGGATAGCTGTCGCTTGCTGGGTGAAATCGAAGAATGCGCCGGGGGTGAGATTTGAACCACGCACGGACGTTCCTGCTCGCTCGTTACACTCGCTGTGCGGGCTGCGTCCGTTCTCGTTCAAACCACACGGTCTAGCGTATCCGCAGAACATACCAGCGACTACGTCGCTCGTGGGGTACAATCGAAGAATGCGCCGGGGGTGAGATTTGAACTCACGTGTCCGTGAGGACAGTTGCTTTCGAGGCAACCGCCTTGGCCAGGCTAGGCTACCCCGGCTCATCTATCGATCCGGCGGACGCCCTGTTATCCGTTTCGGTCTCCGATCGCCATCACTAAGCGCCCCGCCGCACCCGTTTGGGCATGGATGTCACGGCGGCCACCGAGGAGATCGACGCAGTTCTCGACGCCCTCGGTACGACCGTGATCGCCGAGCGCTCGCTGCTCGAAACCGTGCTGTTGGGCGTGCTCGCCCGCGGTCACGTCCTGTTCGAGGACGTCCCCGGCACGGGCAAGACCCTGATCGCCCGGAGCACCGCCCGCGCGCTCGGGCTCTCCTTCTCACGAGTCCAGTTCACCCCCGACCTCCTGCCCGCCGACGTCACGGGGACCCACATCTACAATGAGGGGACGGGCGAGTTCGAGTTCTCGCCCGGTCCGGTCTTCGCGAACGTCGTGCTCGCCGACGAGATCAACCGTGCCCCGCCAAAGACCCAGGCGGCACTCCTCGAAGCCATGGAGGAGGGCCAGGTCACCGTCGACGGCGAGACCCACGCCCTCCCGGAGCCCTTCTTCGTGCTCGCGACCCAGAACCCCGTCGAGATGGCGGGCACCTTCGAACTCCCCGAGGCCCAGGTCGACCGTTTCCTCGTCAAGACCGCGATCGGCTACCCCGACGAAGCGGGCGAGGTCGAACTCCTCCGCCGGCGGGCGGCTCGCGAAGCACGCAGCCCGGAGACCGAGGAAGTCCTCTCGGCCGAACGCGTTCGCGCGCTACAGACCGTCCCCGAGACCGTTCGCGTCGACGAGGACCTCCTCGCCTACCTCGTCGCCATCGCGCGGGCGACCCGCCAGCGCTCGACCTGCTCGGTGGGGGTCTCACCACGAGGCACCCAGCGGCTCTTCGAGGCCGTCCGTGCCCGCGCGGTGCTCTCCGGTCGGGAGTTCGTCACGCCCGACGACGTGAAGGCCATCGCCCCCGCCGTCTGTGCGCATCGGCTGGTGCTCACGCCGGATGCCGCGGTCGAGAACGTCGAAAAACGGTCGGTGGTCGCCGACGTGCTGGACTCGGTTCCGGTGCCGACGGTCTGACCCGTCGAAGTCGTTACTCGGCCGCTTTCTGCTTGAGGTAGATCGCGAAGCCGATCATCGTCGGCGGCCAGAGCCCGATGAACATCCCGCGCTGCTCGTTGCCGCGGACGTAGTACTCGTAGAGCGCGAGCGCGACCGAGCCGACCGCCCCGAAGGCGAGGTACGGCGCACCTGATTCGTCCGGGACCGCGTCTGTCTCTGACATTGCAACCCCGCTTCGGTCGGGACCCGAATACACCCCCGGAACGGGTCGGTTCCTTCCGTAGCCGCTACCCTGATACGGGTTCGATCGGGCAATGATTTCGTGAAATTTGAGAAGAAAACATCGCGAAACACGAGGTCGACGGAGGCCCGATGAACCATCCGGACGACCGATAGTGATCCACCTCCACCTACGGCCGGAGGGCGATGGCGAGCACTACTGCGCCACAGAGCAACACGACCGGTGCGAGCGCCGGCCCGCCGCCGACGAGCCGATAGACCAGTGTGCCGACGACCGCCGCCCCGAGCGCGAGCCCCGTACTCGCACCGGCGTGGACGAGTTCGAGCCGCCTCGTCTCGGCCGCCCGCCCCAGCTCCGCACCGAGGTCGATGGCGAACGTGGCGACGTCCCACGCGACCACCGTGCCGGCGGTCGAAAGCAGGAGGAGTTCGGGCGGCGCGTCGGCGAGCCCCGCGAGCAGGACGCCACAGAACACCCCCGTCGCCCCGAGGGTGACGGCGGCGTGCGAACGCCGGTAGAGCCCCGCGCCGACGGTGACCGTCCCGAGCGCACCGAGGCCGAACGCGGCGGGCGAGACGGCGAGCGCGAGCGTGCCGACCGCCCCCGCGACGACCGCGACCCCCTCACTCAGTCGTGGCGGCGACGGATCGATAGCGTGGCTCACCGCGAGCCTCCGGCGCGTGCGAGCGCCACCGCGAGCGGTTCGTCGCCCCAGTCGATCACGGGGATCCCGGCGGCCCGGAGTTTCGAGAGCCGGACCCGGCGTTCGGTTCGTGCGAGTTGACTCCCCGGCGTGTCGGTCGCCGTGGGGTCGGGGCTCACGACGCTCACGCGGTGGCCGCCGACGTCGAGCCGCCGGAGCAGCCGAACGAGGGCGTCGTCACAGACCGGCGCGCAGACCACGACCTGCGCCCGCGCGGGGAGGCGTCGTCGGAGCCGCCGGAGCCGTATCGAGGGGAAGAACGGCTCGTCGGGCGGGGCGGGGGCGAACGCCGGGTGGGTGGCGAGCGCCTCGCGGACCTGCGCGCGATGGGTCGGTCCCGATCCGGGCGCGAGCCAGTAGGGGTCGGGCGAGAGTGCCGCGATACCCGTGGGGTTCTCCGCGTTCGTGAGGCCGACGTAGAGCGCCCCGGCGGCCCGCACCGACCGCGAGACCGCCGACTCCGCCTCCGGCCCCGACGCGCGGTAGGCTTCCTCACGGGCGTCGACGAGGAGGACGACCGCGGCGGCGCGTTCCTCGCGGAGGTCGACGGTCGAGAGGTCGCCGGTCTTCGCCAGCCGGTTCCAGTCGACCCGCGAGAGGGGGTCGCCCGGTCGGTACTCGCGGGTGGCCTGGAACGCCACCCCCGACCCGCCGACGTCGGTGAGCACGCGACCGGGCTGGTCGATGGTCTGGTCGCGGAGGCTCCCCTCGATCCCGAACCCGAGCGGCGGAACGCACGTCAGCGGGGTGTCGGTCGCCGCGGGGACCCGCGCGACGCGCTCGGTCGCCCCGACCGTATCCCGGAGCAGGACGAACGCCGACTCGAACCGGTGGACGCCACGCGTCGCGGCGATGCCGTACGAGAAGCTCGCGGTCTCGCCGGGTCTGAGCGGCGCGGTCGCGAACCGGGGCGACCCCTCAGCGACCCCGAGCCCCGGCGGGACGCCGTCGACGACCCGGAGGTCGTTGCATATCGCCTCGCCGACGTTCTCGACCTCGACGGTGACGGTGACCGTCTCGTCGGGTGCGGGCCGGGACTCGCTCACGCTCCGTTCGATCCGGAGGGTGACGGGCGGCGGGCGGGCCGACCGCGAGACCGCGGCGAAGGCGATCCCCACGACGCCACAGAGCACCAGCCCGGGGACCGCGGCGAGGATCCCGACCGCACCGGCCACCAGCGCGAGCGCGCTCACCCCCCGCCACCGTCCGGTTCTGCGGACCGTCTCGTCCTCCACCGCCACCTCTTCGCGACCGGCGGCCGAACGCCGGGTCCGGCCCGTGCTCATTGCTCGTGCTCCCGGTCGGCGATCCGCGCGAGCGCGTCGATGGCGTGGCGTGCCCGTCGACGTGGGCTTGGCTCGCCGCTGAACGCCGCCCGGAGGCGCTCTTCGAGGGGGACGTCCGACGCGTGCGCCTCGGCGAAGAACGCCGCGGCGTGGGGGTCGTCGGTCCAGGTCCCCGCAGCGAGGCGCTCACGGGCCGTCGCCTCGCTCTCGCCGTCGCGGACCAGCACCGCCACCGCGAGTTCGTCGAGACGGTCGCGAATCGAGCGACGCTCCCCGATGCCGAACCGGCGACCCCGCGAGCCGAGCGCATCGAGTTGGCGGTCGAGTTCGGTACCCGGTGTCGGGACGGAGAGCGGCCGTTCGGGCGTCGGCGGTTCGGTCCGCTGTTCGTCGGTGGTCGCGCGTTCGTAGACCGCCGCCGCGCCCGCGAGCCCCGCGACCACCCCGACGAGCGTGAGCAGGCTCGGTGTGACCTCGACCGCGAGCGAAGGCGAGACCACGACCGCGAGGCCGGCGAGCACGCAGCCGACGCCGACCGCCACACCGAGCCCTCGCCAGTTCACGGCTCCTCCGCGTAGGTCTCCTCGATGCGTCTGAGCGCGCTCGTCGCCCGCCGCTCGCGCTCGTCGGTCACCCGCTCGTCGCCGTACCGAACCCGCGTGAAGAGGTCGGTGAGTTCGTCGACGTCTCGCCCCCGCATCCCGGCCTCGGTCGCCGCACGCGCGAACTCGCCCGGCGTGCTCGACTCGGGACGCGCCACGTCGAGGTGGTCGGTCATCTCGCGCCACGCGCGGTAGACCCCGTTCTCGAGCGTCGTGTCGTGCTCGATCCGGTCGGCCGCCCGCCCCGCCGCTCGGCCGACCCCGGCCATCCCCGACGCATCGGTCGCCGTCGAGTCGCTTTCGTCCGTCTCCCCCTCGTCCTCCGACCGGAGGACGGCCGCGAGACCAACGATCAGCACCGCCCCCACCGCGACCGCCACCAGCGGGAGCTCCGTCGAGACGGGCTGGAGGGCGGTATCGGCTGCGCCGCCCGACCCGCCGCCCGGGAACGAGGGCTGGCCCGCCCCCATACCGCTCCCGTTCCCCCGCTGTCGACCGTCGCTGCCGAACAGTTGGAGGACGAAGTAGCTCGCCGCGAGCAGGGTACCGAGCACGACCGCGCCGACCGCGACCCGCCGGAGGTCGCCGAGGTCGAACTCCTTCCAGAGCAGAACGAGAAGCACGAGCGCCGTCACCCCGACCACGACGAGCAGGAGCTGAAAGAACTCGGCCGGGAACTCACCGACCGTCTCCGGCGACGGCGACCCCCCGAGACTGAAGCCGCTGCCCGACCCGAAGAAACCGCCGGAGCCGCCACCGCTCCCGCCGCCGGCTCCCGGGGTGGCCGTCGGGGCGTCGATGACGGCGGCCCCGACGGCGAGCGCGAGCACCGCGAGGAGGGCGATCAGCACCGAGGCGAGCCTGCTCCGATTCACAGCGAATAGCCGCAGCCGGCGTGTTTGAGCCTTTCCCTCACCTCACACGGTGATCTAGACGGTGTCGGTGTCCTCGGCATCGTCGAGCGCCGTGAGGTCGCGCTCGTCGTTGTACTCACCTCGGCCGCCCGCCTCGCCGGTGAGTTCGCCGTGGAGTGCCTCGCGGACCTGCTCGGGCGTGTCGTACTCGTCGTCGAGCCGGCGGAAGACGTCGCCCATCGACTCGGTCTCGTTCGGCATGTCGATCGGCTGGTCGGCGTACTCGGTCGCGAGGTCCTCGCTGCTGACGGGGTACTTCCGCTCGCGGGTGTCGGCCTCGACCTCGTCGAGGATGTTCTCGACGTGCTCGGCGCGGTCCCGCTGGCGGTCGCGTGCGTCGCTCATGTCGGAGTTGTCGTTCGGCATACCCCGTCCTACGGGAGTCGGACGAAAAAACCCACCACCGGCGTACGCAACCCGACCGATCACGGTGTCGGACGACGGGAGACGCTCGGCTCGGCTCTGATGCGACAGGTGCGGAAGTCCGCTCTCCCCGATTTGAACGTCGGAAGACGACCCGCTCGCTCCGCTCGCGCGCTGCGACTTCCGTGCTCAAACCATGTCGACCGGATTTGCAAGCAAGTCCGCTCTCCCCGATTTGAACTCACTCGCAACGCTCCGCGTTGCTCGCTGCTCAAATCGTGTCGAGACGGATTTTCGACTGCTCGCCTTCGCTCGCAGCAAAAATCCGCTCTCCCCGATTTGAACGGGGGACAAGTCGATCTACAGTCGACTGCTCTGCCAAACTGAGCTAAGAGCGGTTACCGATACTACCCCGGTCGTCGGGTTTAAGAATTTCTGTTCGTGTCGGACGCGTGTGACGGCCGGGAAGATTGAAGTAGCCGGCTGTCGTCCCCTCGGCAAACGGATGAGCAAGATCACGTTCCGCGCGGACGACGAGCTCATCGAGGAGCTCGAAACCCTCGACGCCTCGAAGAGCGAGGCGATGCGTGAGGCCCTCCGGACCTACCTCGCGCGGGACGAACCCACCGTGTCCGACACCGCCGACAGCCTCGATGCACTCGTCGCCGAACGGGTCGAGGCCATCGTCGACGACCGGCTGTCCGGTGCGTTTACGCCGTCACAACCCCAGGATATCAACGTAAACATCACGCTCGACGGCGCTGCGGTCGAAGACGACGAAGCGGAGTCGACCGCGCGTAAGACGCCGGCCCCGGACGCGCAAACGGCGTCGAACGAGCGTAAAACCTGCGGTCAGTGTGGCGAGGAACTCGACTCAGAGAACGTTTACTGCCCGAATTGCGGGGAGAAGGCGAGCCACCGGGTGTTCTGTGAGTGCGGCGACGAACTCCGCTCGGACTGGGCGTTCTGTCCGAGCTGCGGTCGTCGGACGCCGGCAGCCGACGTTCTCGACGGACCGTAAACACCGAAAACCAGTCGTAGACGGCGTTTGCGACCGATCCTCGAAACCGTCTTACGCCTTCCGGTAGATTTATTACACCGGCGACGATTGCATACGATTGCGTAAGACGACCGTCTTACAGTCGGGTCGATGGAGACGACCTCCGGTTCCGTACAGCGGTTCCGGTCTGTAAGACGCGTCCCCACAGGAGACAACAAATGGAGCGTGTGACACTACGGATCCCGAAGCAGCAGATAGAGGAGGTCGAACAGATGGTCGAACTCGGTGAGTATCCCACCCGAAGCGAGGCCATCCGGGCGGCGGTGCGCCGGATGGTCGCCGAGGAGAACCAGAGCGAGCGACGGGCCGAGCGCCCGTTCGCGAGGGCCTGACGATGCAGGACATCGTCGAGTCCGCGCTCGAAAACGCCGAGAAGGAGAAACAGCGTCGGGACGAAACCGAACTCGACGAGTTCGGCGACCCCCGGATCGTG
Source organism: Halococcus salsus (assembly GCF_009900715.1). NCBI lineage: Archaea > Methanobacteriati > Methanobacteriota > Halobacteria > Halobacteriales > Halococcaceae > Halococcus > Halococcus salsus. The sequence goes on along the minus strand of NZ_JAAAJC010000002.1, from coordinate 311,087 downwards.
GTGGTCGGCTGTGGCGGTGCGGGCAACAACACCGTCAACCGGCTCTACAACATCGGCGTCGAGGGTGCCGAGACCATCGCGGTCAACACCGACAAACAGCACCTCCAGATGATCCAGGCCGACACCCGGGTGCTCGTCGGGAAGACCCTCACCCAGGGGCTCGGCGCGGGTGGCAACCCCGAAATGGGCGAGCGCGCCACCGAGATGGCCCGTGGCACCCTGAAGGACGTGCTCTCGGGTGCGGACCTCGTGTTCGTCACCGCGGGCATGGGTGGCGGCACCGGCACCGGTGCGGCCCCGGTGGTCGCGCGGATCGCGGCCGACGAGGGCGCGATCGTGGTCGGGATGGTCTCGACGCCGTTCAACGTCGAGCGCGCGAGAACCGTCAAGGCCGAGGAGGGCCTCGAGGAGCTCCGCAACGAGGCCGACTCGATCATCGTCCTCGACAACAACCGGCTGCTGGATTACGTCCCCAACCTCCCGGTCGGCAAGGCGTTCTCGGTGATGGACCAGCTGATCGCCGAGACCGTCAAGGGGATCGCCGAGACCATCACCCAGCCCTCGCTGATCAACCTCGACTACGCCGACATGACCTCGATCATGGACCAGGGCGGCGTCGCGGTGATGCTCGTGGGCGAGACCCAGGACAAGAACAAGACCGAGGAGGTCGTGAAGGACGCGATGAGCCACCCCCTCCTCGACGTGGACTACCAGGGCGCATCGGGTGGCCTGGTCCACATCACCGGCGGCCCTGACCTCACCCTGAAGGAGGCCGAGGAGATCGCCGAACGCATCACCGACCGCCTCGACCCCAGCGCGAACGTGATCTGGGGCTCCCGGATCCGCGAGGAGTACAAAGGCAAGGTCCGCGTGATGGCCATCATGACGGGTGTCCAGAGCGCCCAAGTCCTCGGTCCCGACGCCCAACAGCAGGCCGACCGCTCGCGGGCGGCGCTCGACGACGGGGAGTCGCTCTCCGGTGTGGAGTCGACCGGGGGCGACGACCGCGGTGAACAGCACAACGGCCTCGACGTCATCCGATAGGTCCCGCTGACCGGAGTGCCCTCCACGCACTCGAAATATTATATATCCAATTCCTTTCGTTTTCTAGCCAGCTTCCGTACTGCGTTTGCGACCGAACGTTCCAGATAGAATAGCGTGATAGGTTCGGTTACTGGTTCGTGTACTACACGGTCGATGTCGGTCTCGTCGAGGTCGAAGCCGACCGACAGTCGTATTCTCGTGCGGGGAGAGCACCCGCACATGACCGATTGGCAGGGCGTCGACCACGTCCAGTTGTGTGTTCCGGAGGGCGAGGACGCGAGGGAGCGAGCGACGCGGTTCTACACCGAGGTTCTCGACTTTGATCCGCTCGACAAACCCGACTCGCTCGACGGCACCGACAGCTTCTGGTTCGGGGCGGGTGGGGTCGAGATCCACCTCGGGCCCGAAGCCGAAACGGAGCGCTCGCGTCGCCATCCCGCCTTCGTCGTGGACGAGCTCGAACCGATACGCGAGCGGCTCGAAAGCGAGGGTATCGAGATCGGTTCCGAACCGCCGATCCCCGGTCGGGAGCGCTTCTCCTTTCGCGACCCGTTCGGCAACCGGATCGAGTGCATCGCGTACGAGGACTAGGCGGCGTGGACGGCCTCGGTGAGCTGGCAGGTCCGACAGAGGTCGCGGGTGGTGGCCGAACCGCACCGCTCACACTCGCCGAGCTCGGGTCCGTCCTGCCGGTAGGCGCGGGCGGCGAGCTCGGCGAGCTCCTCGTAGCCCGCCATCACCGAGTGCCGTGTCCCGGGATGCTGGGCCTCCATCTTCAGCAAGAGCTCCTGTATCTCCTTTCGGTAGGCCTCGCTGGAGTGGGGACACTCGGCCATGTGCACGGGTAGTTCGGCGAGGTGGGCGTAGAGCGCGACCTCCTTTTCGGGGACGTCCCTGAGGGGCTTCGCGCGCGGGACGAACTCCGTGGAGTCGCTGCGCTCGGGAAACGGCCCGAGGCTGGCGTCGAAGTGTTTCGCCATCTGGGCGACGTCACCCTCGAAGAAGTTCATCAGCGCGGTCTGGGCCTCGTCGTCCAAATTGTGGCCCGTGAGGAGTTTGTCGGCGTCGAACCGTTCGGCGTAGTCTGAGAGCAGGTCGCGCCGGAAGACCCCGCAGTAGGCACACGGGGCCATGTTCTCGGGGTCCGTCTCGGCCACGTCGTCCATCTCCAGATCGAACTCGTCGGCGTAGCTCACGACTTCGTGGCGGATGTCGAGATTCTGAGCGAGTTCGCTGGCGGCGTCGAGGCTCTCGTCGCGGTAGCCCTCGATCCCCTCGTGGATCGTGAGCGCGACCAGCTCGATCCGGGGATCCTCGGCGAAGGTCTCGGCGAGGATCGAGGTCAGGACGACGCTGTCCTTCCCGCCCGAGAGCCCGATGAGCCAGGTCTCGGGGGTCTCGGGGCTCGCGTCGGGGCCGATGAGCCCGTCCTTGCGGACCCGCCGCCGAAGTCTGGACTCGACGGACTCCCGGAGGTGGTGCTCACAGAGGTGCGCACCGGAGTAGGCCGCGTGGAGCACGGCCTCGCAGTCGCACTTCGTACAGTTCATGCCGCGAGTTGTCCGCTTCGGCGTTTCACGGTTTCGCCTCCAGAACCGACCCCTACTTCCCGTCGAGCGGTCTTCACCACCCATGGAGAAGACGAATCTCGACGAGGCCTTCGACTCGTTCGACGAGCAGTGGTCGCCGCGGCTCGCGGGCGCGGTCAACGACCACGGCCTCAAACTCGCGAAGGTCGAGGGCGAGTTCGACCGGCACCACCACTCCGTCGACGAACTCTTCATGGTGCGCTCGGGCGAGGTCCGCCTCGAACTCGACGACGAGGAGGACGTGGTTCTGGAAGCCGGCGAGTTCGTGACGATTCCAGCGGGTGTGGAGCATCGGCCGGTGGCGGCGGGCGAGGCCGAGATCCTGCTGTTCGAACCGACCGAGACGCGCAACACGGGAAACCGGGAGACCGAGCGGACCACTGAGGTCGCAGATCTGGATTGAATCAGTGGACTCGACACAGGAGATCGGGGAATCCGATCGGCCAGTCGGCTAAGTGAGCACGATTTCGGGAACCCTGATCGGTCGGCCAAGTGAGCACGATTTCGAATCCTGATCGGTCGGCCGAAGAGACGCGACTTCGAATCCCGGTGCAACTGAGAACCGCCACCACTCCGCACCGCCCCGCGACGGCCACACCCTCCCCAACCGATTCAGCTCCCACTTTTTTACTCGTCGGATTTGCTCACTTCGTTCGCAAACCCCTCCTCGCAAAAACCTGGACTAAAAAGACCGCTCGTTCGCCGATGGCTCACTCGCGGTACAGCACGACAACTACAACCGTGCACCACGCCCTCCCCAGCCGATTCGCTTCACTCGCTCCGCTCGTTTCGCTCATCCCTCGCACAGTGTCCGCGGTCGGTGCTCGTTTCCCTCGCACACGACCGCGAGCGCGCGCCGACCGCTCCGACCGCAACCGTGACCGCACCGCCCGGCATCGCCTCCACATCCGCCCGGTCGTCGCGGAAACCGTTTTCCACGGCGGGGGAGTAGTCGAGCCATGACCGGATTCACGCGTGCGGAGGCCGTCGAGCGGGTCGAGCAGCTCGTCTCGACGGTCGAGTCGGAGCCGATGCCCGTCCCGGTGCGCGAGATATGGGTCTACGGCGACCTCGCGCTCGGTCTCGATCCCATCTCCCGCCTCGACGTCTACCTCACGAAGGACCTCCTCTTCCACGGCGACGCGGAGCGCGAGGCCGAGTTCGTCGATTCCCACGGTGTGGAGGGAATCGGCAAGACCGTGAGCGCGGAGTGGGCCGAGGCGTTCCCGGAACACATCCGCGCGAGCGCGAACGGCTACGCCGCCCCCGAGAAGTGTCTCGCGGCCCACCTCGTTGGCGAGAACGAACCCATCCACCTCGAAGTCTGCAACGCGAGCTTCGACGACAACGTGACCCAGCGCCTCCGGGGCGCGATGGCCCACGGGAACTACGAGGAACTCCTCGATCCTCGGGGGGTGTGCTGCTGGCTCGACGGCCGGCGCTCCGAGGAGGCCTTCGAGAAACTCGCGGGCGGCGAGTACGTCTTCCCGACGCTCGCCGACGCCTTCGCGATGATCGGCATGGACGAACCCGACTCCGAGCAGGCGGCGAACGCGGTGCGATCCTACCGCGAGAACCAGAACGGCCTCACCGTTCGCGGCGACGTGGTCTAGCGCTCGCGGACGCCGCCGTGAGACCCCGCCCTCGCCTGCGCGCCCGCGGAGTTCCTGACGAACTCGCTCTTCTCGCGTGCCGCCGCGAGATCGGCCCCGCCGCAGTACGAGAGCCCCGACCGAATGCCGGCTTCGAGCTCCCCGACCACGTCCGCGACCGACCCCCGATACGGCGTCAGCCCGGTGACCCCCTCGGCGGCGTCGACCGCGCCCTCCTTGTCGGTCCGCTCCGCACCCGCCTCGGCCGAGGCCATCCCGCGCGAGCGCTTGTACCGCTCGCCGTCGCGTTCGACGACGTCGCCGGGGGCTTCGGCCGTGCCCGCGAGCAGCCCGCCGACCATCACCGCGTCCGCACCCGCCAGCAACGCCTTCACCGCGTCGGCGGACTTCGTTATCCCGCCGTCGGCGATCGTCGTGACCCCACACTCCGCGGCGGCGTCGGCGCAGTCGTCGACCGCGGTGAGCTGTGGCACGCCCGCGCCCGCGACCTCCCGCGTGGTGCAGTGTGAGCCCGGGCCGACCCCCACCTTCACGCAGTCCGCGCCCGCGGCTGCGAGATCCGCGACGCCCGCCGCGGTCGCGACGTTGCCCGCCACGAGCACTGTGTCGGGGAACGCCTCGTGGATCTCGGCCACCGCGTCGAGACACCGCTCCATGTGGCCGTGGGCGACGTCGACGACGACACACGCCGCGCCGGCCTCGACCAGTGCGTCCGCTCGCTCGACGAAGTCCTCATCGATGCCGACCGCGCCGCCCGCCCGCTCGCCCGCCGCGATCACCCGCTCGATCTCGGCGGCCTGGTCGTCGACCGGCAGGAACCGATGCACGACTCCCAATCCACCGACCGCCGACAGCGCGATGGCCGCCTCGGCCTCCGTCACGGTGTCCATCGCCGCGCCGAGTATCGGGCTGTCGAGCGCGAGCCCCGGCGCGAGATGGGTTCCGAGGTCCACGTCCCCCCGGTGGTCGACCGCCGAGCGTTTCGGCACTACCAACACGTCGTCGTAGCTCACTCCGTCCCGTACCTCCATACGTAACCTTCCCCGGGTAGTGAGGCGACCCGTATCAACCTTCGTTTCCGCTCGGTGGACGGGAGAGGAACGCTTAGGGTGTCGCTCTTCGTTCGGCCGGTGATGACCCGAAAGACGGACGAAACCGAACGGTATCACCGGCGGCGCGCCCTCGCGATGGCCGGCGGCGTTCTCGCAGTCGGCCTCGCCGGCTGTTCGAGCCTCGGCGGCGAAGGTGAGGACGGCGGCGGGGAGAACGAGGATGGCGGTGGCGGTGGTGGCGGTGAAGACGGCGGGGGCGAAAACGAAGACGGTGGTGGCGGCGGAGAGAACGAAGACGGTGGCGGTGAGAACGGTGGCGGCGGCGAGGAAGAGGACGACTGACCGGGGAACCCGTCCCTCCCTCGGACGGGCTCACTCCTCGCGGTAGTCCTTGACGCGCTCGATGTTCCAGGCGTAGCTCTTGCCGTCCTCGGTGGGGGTTTCGAGCACGAACGGTACGTCGGCGAGCGCGTCGTGGTTGACGACCGCCCGCATTCCCTCACTCCCGATCTCGCCCTCGCCGATGTGGGCGTGTTCGTCCTTGTTGGTGCCACAGGCGTGTTTCGAGTCGTTGAGGTGGACACACCGGAGCGCGTCGAGGCCGACGACGTCGTCGAACTCCGCCAGCGAATCCTCGACCTCCTCGGGTGTCGAGAAGTCGTAGCCCGCGGCGAAGGCGTGGGCGGTGTCGAGACAGAACTCGATGTCCTCGTTGGTCCGATCGCGAACCGTCGCGAGGTGGTCGAACTCGCCGCCGAGCTTGGTCCCGCTCCCGGCGTCGCTCTCGACCAGCAGGGTGACTCCTTCCGGGATATCGAGTTCGTCGATGGCCTCCCCGGCGTTCGTGAGCCCACCGTCGACGCCCGCGCCGGTGTGCGCACCGAGGTGGACGTTGACGAACTCGATGCCCAGACGATCCGCGGCGTCGCACTCGTCTTGGAGGCTCGCGACGGACTTCTCGCGGAGGTCATCTTTGGGGGTGGCGAGGTTCACGAGGTAGGAGGCGTGGATGACCCACGGGCCGAGGTCGGAGTCGCGAAACGCTGCGGCTTCCTCGTCGTCGAAGCTCGGGCCGGCCCAGACCTGGGGCGAGGCCGTGAATATCTGGCCGCAGTTCCCGCCGACGTCGACCTGGCGCTCGATGGCGTTGTCGACACCGCCGGCGACCGAGACGTGTGCGCCTACGTGCATACCCGGGCGTCGACCGCGGCCACAAAGAGCCACCCGGTTCAAGCCGTCGGGTCCGTCCGGTCGCGGTTCCACGCCGGCGAGTCGTACTTCTCCTCTACGCGCGTACGCGCGCGAGCGAGTTCGTCGTCGGTCCACATGCCTACTTCGGCATCGGCCCACTCCCCCAGCGCGTCCTCGAACGCTTCGACCGCCCGCTTCCGCTTCAGATCTCGTTGCTCTCGGAGGTTCGTCACGCGCTCGCGGAACGTCTCGGGGTTCGGCGAATCGACGAAACAGTCGAGGTGGGTCTCGACGGCGTCCGAGAAAAGCACCGAACCGTGCTGGATCACGCTGTCGCGCCGGCGGTACTGGGCGTTCCCGCTCAGCTTCCGGCCGTCGCCCGCCACCACGTCGTGCGCCGGGTGGAGCCCCCGGAGGTAACACGCGGGTTCGAAGATCGCGGGGCGCTCCTCGTCGACGAAGCCCGCTTCGACTCCTACCCTCTCCAGCGCGTCGAACAGGGGTTCGCAGAGCAACTCGTAGGTCTCCATCAGGTCCCCCGGGAGTTCGTCGGCGGGCGCGACGATCGAGTAGGAGATGTCCCCGCGAGTATCGTGGTAGATGCCACCGCCGCCGGTCGGCCGTCGCGTCACCGAGATCCCCTCGCGCTCGCAGAAGTCCCAGTCCACCGTACTGGGCTCCTGATGGTAGCCCAGCGAGAGCGTCGCGGGCTCCCACCGATAGACTCTGAGAGTACGTGGCCCGCCGTCCGCGGCGGTCTCGGCGGCGACCTCGTCGAGCGCCATGTTCAGCGGCCCGCTTCTGGTGTCCTCCCGGATGAGCCGCCACTCCCGGTCGTCGAGATTCATGCCCGACCGTCCGGGCCGCCGGAGCAAAAGCGGTCGCGTCGGCACCCGACCCGTTAACGGAACCTGACCGTCACCTCGGACGCCAGCGATTCACTTTCGGTGTGGGACGATAACGCAGTTATCGGAGTCACCGTAGCTCGGGCGGCGTCGTCTTTAGCCGCTCGAACTCACTCGGAGAGCGCTTCGAGCAGGGTTTCGAGCTCGAAGTCGTTGACGGGATTCGACTGCTGTTTGACGGTCCCGATCACGAACTGCGAACTCGTGCGGACGACCTCGTCGATGGCCTCGTACTCCGCGACGAGTTCGTGGACCATCTCGCGGTCGGTGAGGTGCGCGATGACGACGAAGTCGGTATCGCCCATCGTGAAGTAGACCTGATTTACGCCCTCGATGGCCGCGAGCTCCTCGCCGACCGTCTCGTGGTAGTCCTGCTGGTAATCCGCGATGACCTCGGTGACGACGGTTATCTCGAGACCGAGCTTCTCGGGGTCGACATCGAGGAGGTCGTTCGTGACGACCCCGCGCTCTTTGAGCTGGGTGATGCGGTAGTGAACGGTCGATTTCGGGATCTCCGTGTGGGCGGCGATCGCCTCGGGGCTCCCCGTCCCGAGTTCGGCCGCGGCCTGAAGGATACGCAGGTCTCGCTCGTCCATACGTTCGCTAACCGCCCACGGCGGTAAACGCTATTCGGAACTCAGCGTGATATCCGAACGTGGTCTGGGAAACGACCGACCGAATCGAGGCTGGCTAGATGTAGTTCGATAGACCGAACGCTCGGCTCGCTCGGCGATAGAGGGGTTGTACGACATCCCATAGCTAAGGATTTATCGACACTCGGTTCGTCACTGGTTGGTATGGCTGAACACCGGTCGAACGACGACGTTACCGCGGCGTACGAGGAATACCTCATGCCGATCTGGAAGTCGCTCGACGTCCCCGTCGAGCGCGCCGACGGTTGCACGCTCGTCGACTACGACGGCACCGAGTACCTCGACGTCTTCTCCGGGATCGCGGTGACGAACGCCGGCCACACCAACGAGGCGGTCGTCGAGGCCGCGAAGGCCCAACTCGACGAGTTCGTCCACGGCTGTACCTACGTCCACCCCCACGGGCCGGCCGCGGCCCTCGCCGAGCGCATCGCGGGGCTAACACCGGGGAACCTCAAGCAGAGCTTCTTCTGTAACTCCGGCACCGAGGCCGTCGAGGGCGCGGTCAAACTCGCGCGGAAGTACACCGGCTCGAAGGAAGTCGTCGCGCTCGAGATGGGCTTTCACGGCCGGACGCTCGGGAGCCTCGCGCTCACGGGGAACAGCTCCTACAAACGAGGGATGGCCCCGACGCTGAACGACGTCGCCCACGCCGCCCCGCCCTACGCCTACCGTTGCTCGCGCTGTGACGGCGGGCCCTGTGACGAGTCCTGTGCGGACGACGTCGAACGAGTGGTCGCCTCGCATACGAGCGGCGACCTCGCGGCGGTCGTCGTCGAACCCGTCATGGGCGAGGCGGGGATGGTCGTCCCGCCCGAGGGGTGGCTCGCGCGCGTCGAGGCGATCGCCCACGACCACGACGCGCTGCTGATCTGTGACGAGGTCCAGACGGGCTACGGCCGAACGGGCACGATGTTCGCGAGCGAGCGCTTCGACGTGACGCCGGACATCCTGACCCAAGCGAAGGGCATCGCGAACGGCCTCCCGCTCGGCGCGTTCACCGCCTCGGCCGAGGTCGCCAACGCCTTCGAGGCCGGCGACCACCTCTCGACGTTCGGCGGCAACCCCGTCGCGTGCGCCGCGGCCCTCGCCACTATCGACGAACTCGAAGGCGGCCTCGTCGACGACGCCCGCGAACACGGCGAGTGGCTTCGGGAGGAACTCGGGGCCGTCGAGGAAGCCTACGACGTCGTCGGCGAGGCCCGCGGCCTCGGCCTGATGTGGGGCGTCGAACTCGTCGATCCATCAGAGACAGGTCCCCAGGGCGTCTCGGCCGCCCCCGACCCGGACCTCGCGCGCGCGGTCAGCGACCACCTCCGCGACGCGAACGTCGTGATGGGCGTCGGCGGGTTCTACAAGAACGTCATGCGGCTCCAGCCCCCGCTGACCATCGAGCGCTCCCAGCTCCAGCGCGCCATCGACGCGCTCCGTGACGCGCTCGACGCGACGACGTAACTCCTGGATTTCCCAACCGCACGATCTTCAACGGTTGCCGTTCGTGCGGTGTCGCGCTTCTGCGAACGAGATTCGACATTCCGATTGCAGGTGGATTTATCTACTAACGAACTCGATTCGGTAGTACTGTGTTCGAGAAGGTATTGGTCGCGAACCGCGGCGAGGTCGCCGTTCGTGTCATGCAGGCGTGTACGGAACTGGGTATCGAGACGGTCGCGGTCTACAGCGACGCCGACGAGGACGCCAAACACGTTCGCCTCGCCGACGACGCCCGTCACATCGGCGCGTCGAAAGCCAAATCGAGCTACCTCGACCAGGAGTCGCTTCTCGACGCCGCCGCGGACGCCGCCGTCGACGCCATTCACCCCGGCTACGGCTTTCTGGCCGAGAGCGAGGCGTTCGCCGCGAACGTCGAGGAGCGCGGGTTCGTCTGGGTCGGCCCGCCGAGCGACGTGATGGCCGCGTTCGGCGAGAAGACGAGAGCTAGAACGATCATGGCCGACGCCGACGTTCCGGTCGTGCCGGGGACGGACGACATCACGGACGCCGACGAGGTCCGGGCGTTCGCCGACGAGCACGGCTACCCAGTCGCAGTCAAGGCTGCCGGTGGCGGCGGTGGCCGTGGCTTCCGTGTCGTCCACGGCCCCGACGAGGCGGCGGACCAACTCCGTGACGCGGCCCGCGAGGCCGACGCCTACTTCGACAACCCCGACGTCTACCTCGAAGCCTTCCTCGAGAACCCGAAGCACATCGAGGTCCAGGTCATGGCGGACGAGCACGGCACCGTCCGGCACTTCGGCGAGCGCGACTGCAGCATCCAGCGCCGCCAGCAGAAACTCGTCGAGGAGTCGCCCTCACCCGCCCTCGACCCGGCGACCCGCGAGGAACTCTGTGCGGCCGCGTGCCGCGGGGCCGCCGCCGCAGGCTACGTCAACGCCGGGACGGTGGAGTTCCTCTACGAGGACGGCGAGTTCTACTTCATCGAGACCAACGCCCGCATTCAGGTCGAACACCCGGTGACGGAGGTCCGAACCGGCTTCGACCTCGTCAAGTGGCAGCTCCGGGTCGCCGCGGGCGAGGAACTCGACTTCGAGCAGTCGGCGGTCGAGCCCCGCGGCACCGCGATGGAGTTCCGGATCAACGCGGAGGACCCCGACAACGACTTCACGCCGCTCCCGGGCGACCTCTCGACCTACCGGCCGCCGCGCGGCATCGGCGTCCGCGTCGACGACGGCGTGGACGAGGGCGACGCCATCGCGCCGTTCTACGACTCGATGTTCGCGAAGCTAGTCGTCACCGGTGCCGACCGCGAGGAGGTGCTCGCGCGTGCGCGCCGCGTCCTCGACGAGACAGTGATAGAAGGCGTTCCGACGACTATCCCTTTCCACTTGGACCTCCTCGATGACGAGACCTTCGTCGGGAGCCGCCACACGACGAAGTACGTCGACCGCGCTTACGGCGAGTGACCGTCTTCAGGCTATCGCGTCGAGGGGTGCGAGTTCGATGTCGTGCTCTTCGACGCGTTCGTGTATCGCTTCGAGCAGCTCGACGGCCTCGGGGTTGTCGCCGTGGATGCAGATACTCTCGG